>JBMFPH010000008.1:0-36734 GCA_049969215.1 Anaerolineae bacterium
GCCTTGGCCCTGCACACGTTCGGGTGCCAAATACTCACAGGCACCAAGGCTGTGCACAAGGCGGATACCATGCATCCGCCCTCGCTCTAGATCACTGCCGGGCACTGATTGAACCAGACCGAAATCAGCTAACTTGACACGTTCTTCAGTATCTATGTAGATACATCGGTCGTTGATGTCTCCATGCATTACACGCCTACTGTGAGCGTAATCCAGCGCTGACGCCAGCTGGCGCACAATGGAAACCACTTGCTCCAATGGCACAGGTCCTCGTCGCGCTAGCCATTCTGCCAGACAACTGGCATCCAGATACTCACGCACGACATATACCACGCCTCCACGCTCAGCAACCTCAAAAGTGCGTGCAATGTTGGGGTGATCCAGCTTGATAGCACGGCTAGCTGCCTCAATGAAACGACGCACAAAAGCGCGATCGGTAACGAATTCCGGCAACACGATCTTAATAGAGACTAGGCGACCATCGGCTTTGCGACGAGCACGGTATACCTTGGTCAGATTGCCGCAGCCGATTTCCGCCTCAATCTCATAATCGGGAATAGCATGCCACAGGGAGGTTTCCATAGTCAGTTTCGTGAACGCAGTATTTGGAGGATGGCTTCGAAAACTAGACCGTTGGTGCTTACTCCGTTGGCACCGTGAATGGTGGCAGTGCCGCTCCAGTCAGTAAACGTGCCGCCTGCTTCCTGTAGAATGGGCAGCAAGGGAGCAGCATCCCATACACTGAGCACCGGATCCAGCATCACCTCGGCACGGCCAGTCGCTACCAGGCAATGGCCGTAACAATCACCCCAGCTGCGTTGGGTATGAGTAGATACCTGCAAACGTTCCCAAATCTGCGCGTATCCATGCTTGATGAAATCGAGAGCGTCAGTGTATAAAAGCAATGCTTGGTCCAGAAAAGCGGTATCCGAGACATGGACCAAACGCCCATTCCAACGGCACCCTTCGCGCCGTGCGGCAGCTACCATCTCGCGCAGCGCGGGAAAATACACTGCACCAAGGACAGCGTCCCCATCGATCTCTAATCCAATGAGCACACCATAAAGAGGCACACCGCGCACAAAGGATCGCGTGCCATCAATGGGGTCGATAATCCAGCGATATTTTGAATCGCGAGTCGCTTCCCCAAATTCTTCACCTATTATAGCATGGTCGGGAAAACGTTTTTCGATCAGCCGACGCATCAGTTGCTCTGCACTTCGATCAGCCACGGTAACCGGCGAATTATCCCCTTTCCACTCCACATTAACATTGGTTTGAAAATGGGCAAGCGTTAGCTGTCCAGCTTGCCAAGCCACATCCATAGCGAAGTCGAGCAACGCGCGCAGCGAGGTCAGCCCTGTCAACTCGTCTCTCCTCAGAACCCTTTTCACATATCAGATTGAGCTGGTACTATTTTCCTCTCTTCAGAATTATACCACAAGAGGTCAGTCGGAAAGCGAATGCACTGCTTAGTCTGCCTGACCTGTCCCAAGCGACTCTACCACCAATGCGCCCGCAGGACAGGGCTGTGGTCGCAACAACCTCTCATCGAGCCCCTGTGCTGTGAAGTATACATATCCCGACTTCTCCATGGTAACGTTGCGCCCTTCAACCGCTCTGGCGTGCCAGATGAGCCGTATATGCTGAAAATCTTGCACCAGTTGTCCATCGACTAGCGAGGGCTCACCGATGGGAAAGCCAAAGCGCCTCATACCGCCATAGAGGTCAAAGAAGTCCAGGAAAGCCCCGTTGAGGCTATGACCCGTTTGAGGATAATAGCGCACGGAAGGGATTCCGGAGGGTGGTATAGTGTGTGTATCGAGAGGTGGTTGGCGGCGTCCTAAACGCTCGCCTAGCATGCTCAGTTTGACGACAGGACCCTCTGGATTATCAGGGTGATCCTCCAATCGGGCGTACTCAAAATACTGGACAGTACGCCCTTCCTGAATGAGAGGTTCCGTAATAGGATATCCTAATGAACGTAGCCCTCCCAGCGCATCGTAAGTACGCAGAAACTCATCGCGTACTGTATGTCCTGTAGCAATATAACAGCGTACCTCTGAAGTGAACGCTGCCGCGTTGCAAGCGGAACAGATCAGCATGATGACTATCGCACCCAGCAGTCGCATTCGTTCCCCATGACGCACTACCGACCTGCTGCGCTGCCACAATACACCTGTGCATCTCCTTTCCAGGATCATTATAGCCATGACGTTCCACACAGCAAAAGTATGCTATAATGGAAATATGACCAGTTTGGCGGTGCAGCGTCGGCGCGAACTGTCCGGATTACGCCCGGTGGACCCGCTCCGTGATTTGAGCGCCATTGCCGATCTGATACAGATGTCTTTTCTCGACGACCTGGATCAGAGTGGTTACGCAATGCTACGCGAGATGCGCACAATGGGTCGCCTGGGCGCTCTTCTATGGTACCTTGGTAGCTTGAGCAGCAGCCTAAATGCGATGCTTTCCGGATTTGTCTGGGTGGAAGATGGGCGAATAGTGGGTAACGTTACTGTCAACCAGTCACCCTACGCATCTGACCGTTGGACTATCAGCAATGTCGCTGTCGCTCATGAATATCGTGGGCGTGGCATCGCCCGTGGTCTGATGAACGCTGCTCTGGAGATGATTCGTGAGGCAGGTGGTCGTATAGCCTCCTTGCAGGTACGTGATGACAATGCGGTTGCACGACACATCTATGAAACGATGGGCTTTCGTGTCGTGTGTGGTACTGCATACCTGCAAAATGACCAGATCCTTCTTCATAGAGAAGCTCAGCCGTCGGACTTCCATTTGTATCGTCTGACCAGTGCTGATACTGAGAGTGTCTATCGCCTAGCGCGAATAGCCACCCCACCCATTGTGCAGGCCGAATGGCCTGTGCGGCGTGGACATTACCGCTTCGGCCTAGACCGGCTCCTGGTTGATCAACTATACAAGCTGCTCGGCAAAGTGCCCACTCTGCGTCTGGCGGTTAGAGACGCCGATGACTTGCGCGCCATGGTGATCGTGCGCTCAAACTCTCGAAACATTCCCCAGGTCGAAATAATTGTACATCCTGACGAGCGCGGACATTTTGAGCAGGTGTTAGTGGCACGTGCCCTGCAACATGTGCACCGATGGGGTGGTCACAGCGCCATAGCTCATCATCCCACGTATCACCCGGAAGGGATTGCCGCTTTTATCGCAGCTGGTTTTCGCATTAAACGTACATTATTGCTGATGACTCGTGAGGTGTGAGCTCACCACCTTAAATAGTGCGAATGACCCCGACGTTTTTCAATGCTCTCAATTCGGAAGGTGTTGAAAAAGTCTCTTGAGCGCTCAGATTTTCGTAGGAAAATGGGCCAATAAAGTGGTAACTAAAAAAGTTTTTCAACACCTCAAGAAGTTTTGACTGTTTGGGCATTTATCGCTATACTATATTTATTGGCAGAGGAGCTGACGGTGATAGCGGGCACAGCTCCTTCTTTTTGCATATATGGGTGTACCTGCATCCAATCAACCGAGTTTGACATCATTCTGGCTGACCGATAGTCATGCTACAGAGAGCTCTCATACGAGGTTTCGCTGTCTCCCTGCTGGGTGTGTTGGGTGGGCTGGCGGTGACCAGCTTGCGCTATAATGTTCCCTTGGTCGGAGCGCAGAGCGACTTTCCGGATGTGTGCGTCGAGGGTGCCAACAACCTAGTGCGTAACTGCCAGTTCAACGAAGGGACGAGCAACTGGAGCACTTTCGTGGAGGCGGGCAGCAACCCCACTTTTGGGGTAGAAAGCGAGTTTCCAGCTTGTGACTCGCCCAAATGTCCCGCTTTGCACATCCAGGCCATTGACTGGTTTATCGGTGGAATTTATCAGCAGATTCCCAATGTCATGCCAGGCGCGACTTATTGGGCCAATGTAATCTGGCTGGTCTATCATCCTGCCGGGAAGCTTGATGGTACTGTGGGGCGTCGTATTGGCATAGATCCTACAGGTGGTACCAATCCTACCTCATCGGCCATCGTGTGGAGTCCTGAGATCTGGAACAAATTCGATAGCTGCCCTTACAAAATATGCCGCGAGCTCCAGGTGCAGGCAACGGCTCAGAACACCACTATCACTGTGTTCATACGTATTGCCTCCACGTGGAAGAACCGCCGTGATGAGTTCTCATTTGTGCCAGCGCAGTTTTTCAGTGAGCCCGAGTCGTTCTGGATTGATGATGTCGGCCTTATCCCTGTTGGAGATACGCCGCTCGCCTCAGCCACGTCGCAGCCGGAAGTACCCACCGACACGCCGTCACCCGTCGGGAGCGTTGAGTTAACAACCCCTGTGGAAGTCGCTGAAGCCACACCCACTTCGATTGTACCCCAACCCACAGAGACGGCTACACCGAGTCTTGTCCCGTCTCCGACACCGACGCTCACATTGACGCGCCTGCCGACCATCACCCCCACATCCACACGGACGCCTACGTCCACACGTCCGCCACGCCTTCCAACGGATACGCCGCGCCCTACCACGAAACCCACGCCGCAAGTTTTCCTCCTTGTCGGTGCACTGCCATTTGTGGGAGGAGGCATCCTATGCCTGGGAGGCGGAGTGTTGGCCCTGACAGTGCTGGGCGGTCTGATATGGATGAGGGCACGTCGTGCAGGTATGGATTACGTACCGCGGCGGTCGTTAGATGGCGAGAAAAGGGGAGATGAAGATGGCAGCTCAGCTTGAGTGCCCTCGGTGTGGAGTGTCTTATCCGCTAAGCGAAGTGCGTTACATATGTGACTGTGGAAGTCAGCTGGATGTAATCCACGACTTGCAGGCATTGCAAGCACAGATCACACGCGCCACCTTTGACGCACGGCAACGAGGGGTTCCTACGCCAGATGTCCGCCCGGAAATAGACAGCGGCGTCTGGCGTTATCGCGAACTCATTCTGCCCGTGTCGCCTGAAATGATTGTCTCCCGACCGGAAGGGAATACACCGTTGTATCAGCATTCCCGTCTATCGGATTGGGTGGGTGTAGATTGTTTGTTATTAAAACACGAAGGAGAAAATCCCAGCGGTTCTTTTAAGGACCGTGGTATGACTGTTGGCGTAACACAAGCACGCTGGTTAGGCGCGCGTGCCGTCGCTTGTGCCAGCACGGGTAATACCAGCGCTTCCTTGGCAGCGTATGCGGCATTAGCGGGCCTTCCCGCGATCGTGTTCATCCCCCAGGGCAAGATCGCAGCAGGAAAGCTGGCACAGGCGCTCGCCTATGGCGCTCATACGCTGCAGGTGGTTGGGGACTTTGACGACGCTATGCGATTAGTGCAGCGCGTTTGTGATGATATGGGTATCTACCTGCTTAATTCACTTAACCCTTTCCGATTGGAAGGACAAAAGAGCATCATATTTGAGATCGTTCACGGCCTCAACTGGCAATCGCCGGACTGGATCGTGTTGCCGGCTGGCAACCTGGGCAATACAGCCGCCTTTGGCAAGGCACTGTACGAGCTCAAGCAGCTGGAGTTGATAGAACGGCTGCCACGTCTGGCTGCAGTCCAAGCGACGGGAGCTAATCCGTTCTATCAAAGCTACCAGATGGGTTTTCGCCAGGAAGTGAGAGTTCAGGCTGAGACGGTTGCCACGGCAATTCGCATCGGCGCACCAATTAGCTATGAACGTGCTGTCCGTAGCTTGCGATGGACGAATGGCTTGGTTACCCAGGTGAGCGATGCAGAGATTATGGATGCCAAGGCGATGGTGGATCGCGTGGGCATTGGCTGCGAGCCTGCCTCAGCAGCTGCAGTAGCAGGAGTGCGCAAGATGGTTTCTGAAGGTATTATACATCCAGACGAAAGAGTTGTAGCGGTGTTGACCGGTAATTTGCTAAAAGATCCAGGTGCTACGGTGAGTTATCATACCGGTGAGTGGGCTGAGGCACACTTCGCCAATCAACCGCGCCAGGTATCGGCGCGCCTGGAGGAAGTGCGCAGGGTGATTGAGCACATTTTGTAGGAGGGAAATTGATGGCGCGAAAGATTCCGGTGGGAGTTCTTGGTGCAACAGGTGCTGTGGGACAGCGTTTCGTCGAGCTGCTCGCTCATCATCCCTGGTTTGAGCTGACAGCACTGACTGCTTCCGGTGCTTCGGCAGGTAAACGTTATGGAGATGCCTGTCGCTGGCTACTTTCGGCTGATATGCCGGAGGGGGTAGCCGATATAATGGTGCAAGACACTGTTCCCGGTGTGGAATGTGAAATTGTCTTTTCTGCGCTCCCTGGTGACCGTGCCGGCGAGGTGGAAGAGGCATTTGCGGCTGCCGGTTATGGGGTATTCAGCAATGCCAGCGCGCATCGCCAAGATGTTGATGTGCCCCTGCTTATCCCCGAAGTCAATCCGGATCATTTGGCATTGTTGGAAGTTCAACGTGCACAGCGTGGCTGGAAAAGGGGGTTCATTGTCACCAATCCTAATTGTACCGCCGTTATGTTGACGATGGCATTAGCACCGTTACATGCCGCTTTTGGTTTGCAAGCAGTGTTGGTAACCACAATGCAAGGGTTATCAGGGGCAGGATATCCTGGTGTGCCATCGTTAGATGCATTAGATAATGTGATCCCTTACATCGGCGGAGAAGAGGATAAGGTGGCCAGCGAGCCGCGCAAGATGCTAGGACATTTGGTGAATGGAGTTGTTCAATACGCTGACTTCATTATCAGCCCACACTGCAACCGAGTCTCCACACGCGAGGGACATTTGGAAACAGTTTCCGTGTCCTTCCGGAGGAAAGCAACCTTGGAAGAAGTGGTTGAGGCCTGGCGTGCGTGGAATCCACTGCCACAACAACTAAACTTGCCCACAGCACCACATCCTCCTCTGATCGTGCGCAGTGAGCCAGATCGTCCACAGACACGATTGGATCGCGATGCGGGTGGAGGTATGGCAGTAACGATCGGACGCGTGCGTCCATGTGAAGTTTTGGATGTCAAATTCGTGCTGTTAGGCCACAATACCATCCGCGGTGCTGCCGGTGCGTCGATTCTGAACGCAGAACTGATGATGGCGCGGGGCTTATTGAACTGGTAATAGCCTGGCGCCCCTGATGGCAAGGAGCAAGAAACTATGTATCGTAGGGAGACACTTGCAGACCATTTGGGCGACCGCGTCGTCTATCGCAACCTGCGTCCTGCGGATCCCAGCCTACCAGGTTTAGAGGATATCTGGCAAGAGGCCGGACTGGAACGCTGCCGGGTGCCGCGCAAGACCGAGCCAGCCTACGCTGCCATAGTGCTTCGGTTGCTGGGGGCAGCGCAAAGGCAACGAAGTAGCTTACCTCTGCGCAATGTGATCTTCATTGGCGATATGCCGCTGAGCGATGTAGCTGCGGCGCGCCATTTAGCTTCCTATTTGCCACTGCGCGGTTTTATCGGTGCTGATCGGTTACATGAGCCAACAGAGGTAAAGGTGGAAGGCGACTTGACTTTCGGCAATCGTTGGGGACAGCTTCTTGACTGGCTCGATCGAATAGCGCAGGAACATTTCGAGATAGGAGAACAGACTGCTGTGCTGGTGGACATTGATAAGACATACATTGGAGCGCGCGGTCGTAATGATCATGTCATCGATCTGGCGCGGTTGGAGGCGGTGCGCTTGACCGCTGAGGAAGTACTTGCGGGTGCCTTCGATGAGGAGGCTTTTCAGGCAGTGTATAGGCAGCTCTATCAGCCTAAATATCACTTTCTTACAGCAGACAATCAAGATTATCTCGCCTATATTTCTTTAATGGTCATGGGCAACGTGATCCCATCTGGAGAATTCTGGGTCGCATTGCAAAATGGTCAGCTGAAAAGCTTTGATGAGTTTGTGGCGCTATGCGAACATCGGCGCGCCTGCATGCCGGACGGGTTAGCAACGGTGCATCAAGAGGTATTGGGAAACTTGCAGCGCAATGATCCAACACCTTTCAAGAGTTTCCGTTATCGCGAGTTCTTGACCACTGTGGCGCGCATGGATTATCTTCCCGATGAAACACCCTGTGCCGATCTCCTTGCCAACGAAATCGTCATCACGCAGGAGGTGAGTCAGGCGATGGATCTGTTAGCCAAACGTGGGGCGTTGCTGTTTGCCACGTCGGATAAGCCGGACGAAGCTTCCAATCCACCTGCCTCGTTCTCCCCTGGGTCGCAAAAGTCGCGTCCAATTCACCGTCTGGCAATGAAAAGCGTGAGCGGTTAGCAAGAACCACAAATTGGGGAACACTGGGTGCCCTCGAATTGGACAAGAATATCATTTCGATGTATAGTAGAAATTTGTAACCATACTTTCCACGAGAAAGCAAGGAGAGAGAGATTTGGCAAATACAAAGTCCGCTTTGAAACGAGCTCGTCAGAATGAAAAGCGTCGCTTGCACAATCGCGTTTATCGTTCAGCAGCGCGCACCTATGTGAAGAAAGTGCGCCGCCTTGTCGAAGAGGGCAATCTGGATGATGCGCGCGTGGCTATCGTTTCCGCCGTCAAGGCGTTAGATAAAGCAGCACAGAAGGGTGTGATACACAAGAACAACGCTGCGCGGCGCAAGTCACGCCTCTTCAAGCTGCTGAATCAGGCGCTGGCAAGCGCACAGGCTTGATCGCGCATCGTTTGAAAACTCTTGTTGCACACAGCACAAGGAGCATGGCTATATATGTCAGGAGCTCTTTGTGCTATTTTTTGTTGAACGCTGACATGGTTCGTGCGGGTTGCTCCACGGCTCCTCTACGTTGCTCAGACTGGCAAACTCCTCAATGTGACTGTCTTCTCGATAGTGAGCGCCACGTGATTGGTGGTTATGCCACGCAGCACGTGTGACCACCCAAGCTGCCTGTGCCATATTGCGCAAACCGATCAGCTCGTCGGTAATACGTGTCATCCGATAGAATCCGTCTATTGTCTCCCACAAGTGGCTCAATTCGCGCAATGCGCGTGCCAGTCGATGAGTGTTGCGCGCCAGCCCCACGTATAGCCACATTACGTACTGAATAGAACGCTGGTCACGGTAGATCAACACTGGATCAGCAGGGAGGCCATCTTCTACGCTTTCCCAAGGGGGGATCTCGTCCACTGGTGCCAGCTGCAAGTCGGTTCGGGCAGCAATGTCACTGCCGGCACGATATCCCCACACTAATCCCTCCAACAGCGAGGTGCTGGCTAGCCGATTGGCACCATGGACTCCAGTGCAGCTGACTTCCCCGACAGCGTAGAGCCCCTCAATAGTGCTTCGTCCCCATTTGTCTACCAGGATACCGCCGCAAGAGTAATGCGCTGCTGGCACAACCGGCATGGGTTCCTTGGTTATATCGAGTCCAGCTTGCAAGCATGTCGCATAAATGGTGGGAAAGCGTTCGCGGATGCGCGAAGCTTCCATGTGACTGGCTAGATCCAGCAGTACGTGGTGATATCCATGGGTGATCATTTCCTCGTGGATGGCGCGCGCGACAATATCACGTGGCGCCAGATCACCCCAGCGTGGTGCGTATTGATCCATGAAATGGCGGCCATCTGGTGTATAGAGACGACCGCCTTCACCGCGAACCGCCTCGGAAATCAAGAAGTTGTCAGCTCCAGGGATGGCCAACGTAGTAGGATGAAATTGAATGTACTCAGCATTGATCACACGCGCACCCGCACGATAGGCCATAGCGAGGCCATCACCACGTGCTCCCTCAGGGTTAGTGGTATAGCGGTAAATACGTCCCAGACCACCGGTCGCCAGCACAGTCGCCCGTGCTAGAATGCGATGCACATCTCCACTTTCGCGGTCGAGTACATACGCTCCGTGGCAGGTAATAGGACGATACACTGCCAGTGGATCGCGAGAATGATGGGAGGAAGTAATCAGATCCACCGCTGTGGTATTCGTACGCAATGTAACGTTGGGGAGCTCTCGCAGACGGGCAACCAATGCCTCCTCAATCGCTCGGCCGGTGGCATCACCTACGTGCAAAATGCGCGGTACAGAGTGTCCTCCCTCTGATGTGTATGCGATGGCTCCGTCCGCAGTACGGTCAAAAGGCACACCCAGTTCATCTACCAATAAGCGCTGCACCAATGGAGGACCCTCTTGGGCCAATAGGTGCACTGCTTGGGGCAGACTCAATCCGGCACCGGCAGCCAGAATATCGTCCGCCAACTGTTGCGCCGAGTCGCCGATCCCAAAGCTGATAATACCTCCCTGCGCATAGCGCGTGTTGGATTCCGTCGGGTTAGCAGCTCGGGTGATGACGAGAATCTGGCGTTGCTGGTCCTGTGCCAGGCGTAACGCAGCAGTGGCGCCTGCTATTCCACAACCAATGATCAGTACATCGGCCTCTATGGGCATCCTCTTTTCTCACCTGTTAGCTGCGCAAGGTATGAAGAAAGGATATAACGTTGTCCAGCTAGAGAGCCAGCATGCGTTCCAGTGCAATGCGTGCCCAATGTGCTGTCTCTCCGTCCACGGTGATGGGATTGAGCCTCTCGCCCCGCTCCAATGCTTCGAGGAGCTGGAACAGTTTCTCCAATGTGGTCTGTCCCATTGTGCGACAGAACGGAGGAGCCTTGGCTAGCAGCATAATATGCTGGTCAGGGTGCTGGCGTTGCAGGCGTTGCACCAGACGCGCTTCAGTGCCGATGGCCCATCGAGTACCTGACGGCGCTGCCTGTACCTGCTCAATAATATATCGTGTTGAGCCAGCGTCATCGGCCAGCTCCACCACTTCCTGCTTACACTCGGGATGTACCAGTATGCGCACATCCGAGAAGCGCTGACGCATCGCTAATATATCCTGCGGACGGAAGCGCTGGTGCACGTTACATGCCCCTGGCCAGAGCACCACCTTGGCTTTGCGGATGGCCTCGGGCGAGGGCGGATGGCTTTTAGTCCACAGCAGGATCTCCTCCGACGCAATACCCATCCGTCGCGCAGTATTGCGACCCAAGTGCTGGTCAGGGAAGAAGAAGATGCGCTCGCGCTGTTCCAATGCAGCACGCATCACGTGGGCTGCGTTACTCGACGTACATACCAACCCACCGTGCCGTCCGCAGAATGCCTTCAATGCGGCGAAAGAATTGACATAAGTAATGGGCGTGAACACCCGCTCGGCGTCTCCAAATACCTCCACTAAGCGTTCCCAGGCGCTCTGTACCGCGTCGAGGGTGGCAGCATTGGCAAGATAGCACCCGGCGCCGGGATCGGGCATCAACACATGCTGGCCTGAATGTGCCAAGATGGCAGCTGTTTCGGCCATGAAATGGACGCCACAAAAAACGATAACCTCTGCTTCACTGCGTGCTGCCTGACGTGCCAGCTCGAGCGAATCGCCTATGAAGTCAGCACAAGCTACTATTTCATCACGTTGGTAATGATGAGCTAAGATAAGCAGATTTTTCCCCAGACGGTTTTTAATTTCCGCGATGCGTGCAATGAGCTCATGTCTCAGCGGCAGATGTTCTACGTCTGCTAATTCCATACTAATGTCCAGCGCAGCTGCCGAGTGGGTGAGCGCGCCAACAGAAATATAATCCACCCCCGTCTCTGCAATCTCGATAGCACGCCCTAACGTGATCCCCCCTGAAGCCTCCAGCGGTACCCGACCTGCGGTGATCAAGACAGCTTGACGCATCTCCGCCAGGCTCATATTATCCAATAGGATGCGGTTTACAGGAGGAGCAACCGTCAAGGCTTCCTGAAGCTCTTCTAGATTACGCACTTCTACTTCGATGGGCAGATGAGGGTGAGCTGCCCGTGCTCGCTCAATAGCTGGCCGGATACCTCTTGCCGCTTCCACGTGATTATCCTTGATCAGGATCATGTCATAGAGTCCCATGCGATGGTTGACACCGCCCCCCATACGCACGGCATATTTGTCCAGGATGCGCCAGCCAGGGATAGTTTTGCGTGTGTCCAGGATGGTAGCTGCAGTGCACGCTACAGCATCCACAAAACAGCGGGTAAGGGTGGCAACGCCCGACATTCGCTGCAGGAAGTTGAGCGCGGTACGTTCTGCTGCCAATACTGCACGTGCCGGTCCACTCACCTCAGCGATCAAGGTGCCGCCTGTCACTTCCTCACCGTCCTCTACCCGGGCGATGAAGCGGATTGTAGGTGCCACGCGCCGGAACACCATCTCCGCAACGGGCAGCCCGGCAATGACTCCAGAGGCCTTAGCGATGATGTGCCCGTGTACCTCGCTTTCGGTGTCGAGAACCGCCTCGCTGGTGACATCTCCTGTGCCAATATCTTCGGCGAGGGCCAATTCGATCAGTGGCGCTGCCGCACGTAGCAGTGTTTCCCTATCTGACGAGATTCTAGATTTCATAAATTGTTCCACGCAATCGTAGTGTTACAATATCAACTACTTACACCATCTCGTAAGGAAAGCCAAAACCCCAACGGAGTGGATCAGCAGTCCAAGCATGACAGAGTTAAGTATACTGGGTCGAGATGAGAACTCCAAACCACGATTGTATCAACGCTTAGGTTATGTCGTCGTTTGGCCAGAGTGTTGTTATAATGTGTCCATCTGTGGCCTGCCCATGGACGAATCAGGGATCTCGCCGCGATGATCTGTTCCACCATGGTTATACTTTTGGTAGGGCGTCTGATTGGAGTCGGTTGGGTAAACTGTGGACTGCTCTGATTTCGAGCGACTGGTTATTGAAGCGGTAGAGGCACTCCCAGAGGCAATTCGCGCGCAGCTGGAGAACGTTGAAATTGTGGTGGAGGAATGGCCTGATCCGGCTGTGTTGCGTCGTATGGGTCTGCGTAATCCCGCCAGCTTGTTGGGGTTTTATCATGGCATTCCTCGTACTCAGCGCACATCTCACTATGGTATGGTGTTGCCGGACAAAATTTCCATCTACCGGGAGCCTATCTTAAGGCGCTGCCATAACTGGAAGGAAGTGCGTGAACTTGTCTTTTCCGTGGTTCGCCACGAGATCGCGCATCATTTCGGCATCACAGACGAACGCCTGATGGAGCTCGGCGCGTACTGATACTTCCGAACTATGGTTCACCACGTCAGTATTTCACAATAGTGTGATCCATGAAAGATGGCGCTGTAGAGCGATTTATCGGTATTCTCTTGAATTGCTTCAGGATTATCCTACCCCTACTTCTGATCCCGGTGATGACGAGTTGCACTCTGGGTATCTGTAGCGGCACGCGCCCTATTCTCAAAATAGGATTGGCAGCACCTTTTGAGGGAGTAGGACGACCGCTCGGTTATGAAACTTTACAAGGTGTCAGACTGGCAATATCTCAGTGGAACGCACGGGGTGGACCGGGAGGTCACATGGTTGAGCTGGTGGCGCTGAACGATTCAAATAATGCCCAAGAAGCACGGTTACAAGCGAAAGAGTTTGTCGCAGACCCCGCCGTTTTGGGCGTCATTGCCGGATGGAGCGCCGAGACAGCTGGAGCGATGGTCCCGATCCTGAGTCAAAAGGGTCTTGCAACGGTGCTGCCGTGGAGTGTTTCTCCTGCGCTGGCTGATCTTGACCATGGGATCGTCATGATAGCAGCACACGAGGGCCAAATTGCCAAAGCTTTGGTGGAACATTTACCTGCTACTGTTCCTCGCTGTCACGTAGCGATCGTTGGTGATGAGCAGGCCGTCGCTCCTTATCTGGATCATCTTCCATCGTGTGCTCGAAAAGTAGCCCCTCCTGCAGTCTTGCGCCACCATGCACTCCAAATGTGGACTACTTCACTGCTCCAGGAACGCACCTCATCCCCCGAAGTACTGATTTTAGTTGTCGACCCAATCTCAGGGGGTGAAATCGTCAAAGTGGCAAAAGAGACTGGCTGGTCCGGATCGTTGTTCGGTGCTGTTGATATGGGCAGCACGCAGCTGCTAGATGTAGCGGGTGAATCGGCAGAGGGGATAATCATTGCCAGCCCCGCTCCATCTGGAGAAGATTTGTCATTTCGCCCCAGTCAGGAGCTAACATCGCTCACCTTTCTGACTCCACGTGCCGTGTTAGCTTATGATGCGACGTTCGTGCTACTCACTGCGATTGAGAAGAGCATCGCACAAGAGGGTTTTCCATCACGCAAAGGGACCATCGCTGCTTTGCCAAAGGTGCAGATAGATGGCCTGACGGGCATAATCGCTTTTGACGCAAATGGTTGGCGACTACGTCCTTCGGTATGGTTATATCGGATAGAGGACAATCGTTGCCCTGGGGTGCTTATTAAGCAGGTTGAGATGTGAAGTAGCTACTCAAAGGCCAGCTTCTTATGCCGCATTGCAACACTCTCCACCAGTCCCAGAGCAATCAGGAATGTCCATAAAGAGCTACCGCCATAGCTCACGAATGGCAGCGGCAGGCCGGTCACTGGTAGGAGCCCCAGGTTTACCCCAATGTTGATGGAAGCTTGGACAAAAACTATGGACGCCACGCCGACGCAGATGAGGCGGCCGAAAGGATCACTGGTAATGGTTGCTACGCGCAGGATACGCCATATCAGCAGAGTGAACAGGCCGAGCAGCACAAATGTGCCTAGCAGACCCAGCTCCTCGCCGATCACTGAAAAGATATAGTCTGTATGTCGCACACGCAGAAAGCGCAATTGGCTCTGGGTGCCGCTGGCGAACCCTTTGCCCAATAGACCACCCGAACCGATGCTTATCAAAGCCTGTTGCACATTATAGAATGTATCCGGATTGTTTGCGGGATTCAGGAAGAGGAGTATGCGGTCCCGCATATACTCCTTCAAGGTCAGCCAGAAAAGTGGGCTAACAATAATTCCTCCTAATCCCAGAATGACCAAATGAAGCAGCCGAGCTCCAGCCATCAGCACCATTATGCACCATATTAAGCCGATTGTGACAGCAGTGCTCAAGTTGGGTTGGAGGTATATTAATCCTATAGGCACTAAGACATAACCTAGTGAGATCAATACATTGCGCATACGATCCATTTGCCCATCACGGTCCGCCAGTAGCTTGGCCAGTCCGATGATCACTACCACTTTGGCCAGCTCAGATGGCTGAATGGCATTGGCACCAATCCACCGCTGAACACCTTGGGTAACTTCTCCCAAAGCTAACAATACCAGTAGGGATACCATGACTAGAATGTATAGCGGACGGTGGAGATTCTCATAGAACCGATAATCAAAAGCGGCTATCAGCATCATGAGAATCAGGCCAGAAACGGCATTGATCGCGTGTCGTTGCCAGAGATAGCGCAAATCCTCAGTACCTTGTGTCGCACTGCCAATCATAGCAGTGCCGTAGACAAGCAATAACAACACAGTGGCCAAGAGGACGGCATCAAAATTGCGCCAGGTGCGCCCGGAAAACAAACTCATCTTATCGCTTGGGCCGTGCGCTCAGGATTGGAATATCCGCTGTCAGTCGACACTGCCGACCGTTTTGTGTCAGACTGACCTGCATACCTTCAGCGTCGATCTCAACATACTTGGAGATGGTGCTGATCAGCTCGTCCCTGAGCATCTGCATCTTCTGAGGAGAGAGGTCAACCCGGTCATGCACCAACACGAGTTGGAGGCGACTCTTAGCAACCTCGCGGCTGGTTGGTTGCCGGCTGCCGAATAGATAGTTAAACAGGCCCATAGCAGCACTCCTATCTCATCTTCTACCCGCCCGAGCGAGGGTTGAAGCCCAGCTTTAACTGCGGCGTATCAAACCAGCAATCTTACTTAGCCATGAAGAAGATGGCTCTTCCAATTCCATTATCGGGACGTTCTCACCTAGCAAACGGGCAGCAATGTTGCAAAATGCCTGAGCAGCTCGCGATTTGTTCTCCATCACCACCGGAATTCCGCGGTTAGTGGACACGATAATGGTCTCGTCTTCCGGCACAATGCCCAGGAGCTCAATGGCTAGCACATCCAGCACATCTGCTGTGTCGAGCATATCACCGCGTTGTATCATCTGAGGACGCAGCCGATTCAATATTAGCGAGGCGGGGCCTTTGCCTTCCGCCTCGATGAGGCCCACCACTCGGTCCGCGTCGCGCACTGCAGAGACCTCTGGAGTGGTGATAATGCAGATGCGATCGGCAGGCGCGACTGCGTTGCGAAAGCCCTGTTCAATTCCTGCCGGCGAATCGATCAAAATGAAGTCGAACTCTGGGCGCAATTGATCACACACGTCTATCATGTCTTGAGGACGGATGGCGTTCTTATCGCGGCTTTGGGCAGCAGGTATCATGTAAAGATTCTCTATTCGCTTGTCTTTGATCAAGGCTTGGCGTAAGCGGCAAGCTCCCTCTACCACATTTACCAAGTCGTAGACGATACGGTTTTCCAGTCCCATAACAACGTCCAGATTGCGTAACCCGATGTCAGCATCGATAGCAACAACTCTCTTGCCCTTCATTGCCAAGGCAGCGCTTAAATTGGCAGTCGCCGTTGTCTTACCAACACCTCCTTTCCCGGAGGTTATCGTAATAACCGTTGCGCCCATGGGAGCTTTACCTCCTCTTCTTACTTGAGACCTCAGAACCAAGTGGACAATGTGTTAGCAGCTCGGCGTAGCAAGTCGGTTCGCCAGTCTGGGTATAAACCCTCCATCGCCCTCCACGGCTCAGCGACTATCTGTCCATTATGCACAAATGCTATTTCAGGCACCACGGATTGTTCGTATGCTTCGCTGTCCTCACGGCCGGGAGAACGGGCGACGTACCCGGCGATGCGCAATAGCATCGGCGCCAACACAAGAGCACATACAACTGCTTGGTCATTCCCATTTGATCCCGCGTGGACATTACCGCGCAGTCGCCCCCAAACTACTACGTTACCTCCGGCTACAATCTCGGCGCCAGGGTTAACGTCGCCGATAATGATCACATGCCCAGTATGACAAACGCTCTGTCCGGAGCGCAAAATGCGCTGTAGCAAGATTGCCTGTTCGCCGTCGGCGATCACCCGTTCGGGCCCACTGGGCTTCTCGCCCAACAGGCGCTCCGTGCGCGAAAGCGCCAGCGAGGTTTCCAAACCCATTTCGGCGGCGACTCGTTGCGTTTCAATCGAATCGCTCAAAACTGCCCACAAGCTTATCTGGAATTTGCTCAGCAAATTACCAACTACTTCCAGCTGTGAGGCAGTCAACTGGCGAGGACCAACGTTCAACGCCACGCGCCCACCTCTGAAGAAGGAAGGGGTTTGATCCAGCTTCTCCGCTAATGCGACGAGCAAGGTGTTCCAGTCACCAGCACCTAGATGAATCACCAAACCATCACTGGTGCCTTTGATATTGACATATGCTCTACTTGTTTTCTCTACCGCAGAATGTGTCATACCCCTGCTCCCGGTCTATCTCCCCCGATGATAGTTTCTTGGGGTTGGTTGGGGACTCCTGATCCTTCTATTCCCTGCCAAGTCTCTCACCATTCTCCCTGAAATTCCACCAAGTATCGATAACCTTCCTCGATCTCGAAGCTGAGCGGCGCTGTAACCGCATAGTCAGACAGCTCAAGACGCCATTGTCGGGAGATAGTCCTGTCCAGATTGGTGAAATCAAACTGACCAGTGGGGCCTGAGGTCGCTTGAGCGATCACCGGATCTTCCCAACTGACATCTTCTGAATCGGCGATCAAATTGACCGTGACATCGGGCACCGGTCTGCCTCGCCTATCCAGTACAAAGCCGGTCACTGCTGCACCCGATTGTCCCCAGCGATCACGGCCCAAGAGACGCCCTGTAAACGATGCGCCGGCTGGCGGAACGCTAACGGGAAGCGGAGTAGGAGTTGCTTCTAGCTGATCTTGCTCATTTGGCTGACCGAAGTAAGCGCGCAAAATCTCGGCCACGATAGGCACTGCCACGAGCGAGCCTTCTCCGCCGCCATAGACAAACGCTATCACAGCGATCTCGGGGCTATCCGCCGGTGCGTAGGCAACAAACCACGCATGGGAGGTTTTCACCCGGCCATCCTTATCCAAGCACTTAGGATAATTGTCACAAAACTCAGCGGTACCGGTCTTGCCAGCCACTGGCACGCCCGGGACATCCAGGTCCTCGGCTGTGCCACCTGGTGCCGTCACTGCTCGCAATCCTTGCTGCAACAAGGCTAGATTCTCCGGACTGACGTAGTCGAGAAGGTTGCGGATGACTTGCGGTTGATGTGCCTCGATTACGCGGCCATCTGCATCGAGTATTTCTTGTACCAGGTATGGTTTGTAGAGCAACCCTCCATTGGCGATAGCAGCATAGGCATTGAGGATCTGCAGGGGCGTTACCAACACGAACCCCTGCCCAATCCCCATATTGTACGTATCACCGGTTACCCAAGTTTCGGCATAGTTGAGCCGTTTCCACTTCGGTGTTGGCACCAAACCTGCTGCTTCGCCGGGGAGATCCACCCCGGTTGGCTGTCCCATCCCCAACAGCTCCGCATAATATACCAGGCGGTCTATACCCAGACCTTGGAATCCGCTTGGCTCGTAGCCCCCCGAGATGTAGTAAAAATACACGTCGCACGAAACAGCTAACGCACGTATAAAATTGACTCGACCATGGCCCTGCCGATACCAGCAATAGAATGGTTGAGCAAGCTCGGGATTGTCAGGGAAAAATTTGTTGGGCAACCACAAAACGCCTTCGTCGATGATAACAGTATTAGGAGTGACCACGCCTTCCTCAAGCGCACCAAGAGCCGGGATGATCTTGTAGATGGATCCAGGCGGGTATAAGCCAGCAATGGCATGGTTGACCAGTGGCCGTCTTTTGTCCTGACTCAGAGCCATGTAATCTCGGACAGAGATACCGCTTATGAATAAGTTATTGTCGAACCCGGGCAGTGATGCCATCGCCAAGATTTGACCGTTACGCGGGTCCATAGCAATTGCTACACCAGCACGCTGTTCTGTGTTGCGTATCCCCTTCTCCAGCGCTCTCACAACAATCTCTTGGAGCTCTGTATCGAGCGTGAGTTTAAGGTTATGTCCAGGTTGAGGCGATACAGGCTCGCCCACGGTACGCAGCTTACGCCCGCTCACATCTACCTCGATCGTCTCGCGTCCCTTGAAGCTACGCAGTACATCCTCATATTGGAGTTCAAGGCCGGTAAGCCCCACGAGGTCGTTCGCAGAGTATCCTTTGGCTTTGTATTCTTCAATCAAAGCGGGGGGAATGGCACCAGTGTATCCGATCACATGGGCTGTTAGGGGGCCTGTGACATAATCCCTCAGAGGTTGCACTTCAACCTGAACACCAGGCATGTTGACATTTTCTTCTGCAATCTTCGCTGCCAGTGTTGCGTCTAGGTCTTCTTTAAGAACAATAGGCCGGTAGGGAGCAAAGAGGCTGGCTTCTTCCACCATATCGAGAATTCCGCTGGGAGGTAAGATGCCCGCCCCGCCGATTCCATCGCCTGCCGGACGGTCCCAAGGAGCACCGCTACGCCCACTGGGAAAGGGACCAGACACACGTAGAGTCATTGCGTCGCCCGGACCGCGTCGGGTCGTAATCGGCATCTCCAGCCATTCCGCCAAACGCGCCAATACCCGTGCACGTTCTGTTCGGTCTTCCGGTAGGTAAGCTGGGATTACCACCAAGTTGTAAGTAGGACGATTACGCACCAACAGGTTGCCTTTTCGGTCGTACATCACGCCACGAGGTGCTTCAAGGATTACCTCGCGAAACCGGTTTTGGTCGGCCAGCATGCGATATTCGTCTCCGCGCACGACCTGCAAATACCACGTTTGGAACGCGAGGATCAGGAACACCAAAATAACCAGTCCTCTGAAGAGGAAAAGGCGTAGCTTAACTTCGTACTGAGTCATTTGACATTATTATACACGATATCAGCCGAAAAATCAACCAGGTTCACCCTACTAATTGTAGTATGTGAGTATAAACAGGAGTGCCATATACTGGATGGCATTGCTCCTCACCACTCGACAACCGCCAGCTAACACCTGGGGATTTTCACAACCCCTAAATTCTTGTGACGCCCTTCATCTCATCACTTGCTCTGAGATGCAACAGCGATTGTCGACGTTGCGCGTCGCCTTAACGTTTCTATATAGTTATGGTGATAAGCTTCGAAGCGTTGCATCAGATCACTTGTTACAAGCCCTACATGACCGTTCCCCACTCGTATGCCGTCAATCTCCACAACCGGGATGATGTGCATACTTGTGCTTGTAATGAAGAACTCTTCGTATCGATCCATTTCAGCAAGCCATAGGTTGCGCTCCCGCACCTTATAACCAGCTTCAGATGCCAGCCTCATGACAATGTCACGGGTAATGCCTGGGAGAACCCGATTGCTTGGTGGGGTCAGCACTTCTCCTTTGTACACAGTAAAGATATTGCTACGTGAACCCTCTGTAAGCCTGCCGTTTGAGCACAAAACGGCCTCATGTGCACCGAATCGCGCCGCGTGACGACGGGCCAACAGGTTGATCAGAGTATTCAGCGACTTGCAGGCTGGCATATGGCGACACCCCTCATACGTCACCAATCGAACACCGTCCTGGTAGTATTGCGCTGGGTAGCGTGGCAAGAGTTGGGGCATCATTGCCACTAGCTTGTCCTCTTCTTCTCCTTCCGAGAGATCTAATGCGATCACGCGCAGGAGATAATCCCCCGAAAGATGTTCCAGCAGCTCGCCTGCCCACTTTGTAACCTCACCCAACGTCCACGGCAGACTCAAATCGATCATCTCAGCCGATTCGAATAGGCGTTTCAGATGCTCATTCAAGTAGAAAGGTATTCCGTCGATGACCTCGATGGTCTCGTATACTCCAAGCCCCTGCAACACAGCCGGACTGTATAAAGAGATTTGAGCTTGGTTTGCGGAGACAATCTTTCCGTTCAGGCTCACTTTGTAGCACGACATAGGCACCCCACAACCATTAGGAATAGAAGATCCCTGACACGAATCTCTCAAGTCTCACAATTGTATGCGTAGGTCGGGTTGTGGCAAACAAGTGAATGTAGTAAGACCGTTCCATATTGGCGGTTGCCATCCCTGATGGGATCTGATCGATGGTGGAGTCTCTTTGCGATGTGCCTGAGGATGTAGGAAGCGTCACTCCATTTAGCTACGCGTTTCGAGTTATGGTATGATGGACATCACATACGGAGGATCTCTTGAGAATCTATCGCGTTCATCTCGTTGTCTTTCTGCTTTATCTGTTGCTAGCCTTAGTGCTTACCTGGCCGTTGGCAATGCACCTCACCACCCACATTCCGGGCAGCCCTGCGTGGGCTTTCGACGAGTTCACCTTTACCTGGAATATGTGGTGGTTCAAGTTCAGCCTTCTCGACTTGCAGCGATCACCCTTGCACAGCGACTATATTTTCTATCCCCTGGGAATCGACCTGGTATTATACACTTTTAACTTCTTTAATGCTGTATTCGGGTTGCCTTTACAGCTGATCTTTCCGCTACCGCTGGCCTCTAACCTGGTCATCTTGGCGGCGTATGTACTGAGTGGCTATGGAGGATATCTACTGCTCCGTTACCTCTTGGCATCGCAACATATCGGGCAGATGGGCAATTGGCCACTACATGGCGCTGCTTTTGTCGCAGGTGCTGCCTATGCCTTTGCTGCCAGTCGGATGATCTATGCGGCGATCGGTCACTATGACATGGTTACCACGCAGTGGTTTCCTTTCTACACTCTCTTCTTCCTAAAGACGTTGCGTGAACCAGGCTATAAAAACCCCACGCTGGCCGGTTTGTGTGCTGCCTTTGCACTATTAGCCGAGATGATCTTCGGCGTTTTTCTGCTCTTTTTGTCGCTTATCCTCATCGCAGGCGAGCTGGTCACTCTCAGGCGTGCAACTGAAGCATCCTCGGCAGACTTAAGACGTAACGGGAGATATCCAGCACTCTCGCAGAGACAAATGCCAACCCATTTGGGACGCACCATCGCCGTGTACACCGTTCTCAGGCGTCTGCTGATATTGGTGTTGATTGCAGGCATAGTGTGGTCACCGGTGATGGTACCTGTGATCAATGCTTTCATTCAGGGCGACTTTGCGCTACGTGGCTGGGGTGATGGTTTAAAGCTCTCTGCAGACTTGGTGGGCTGGTTCACGCCCACAGCGCTGCATCCGCTGTTTGGCGCATCTGACTGGTCTATTTACCTGCGCACTGTGGTTGAGGGACGTGCGCCTACCCGAGATGTGAATACTGTTTTCTTGGGGTATGGCGTGTTGGCACTGGTACTGCTCGGGTGTGTCTTTGCTTGGCGCCGAGTGCGCGTATGGGCATGGGGAGCACTCCTCTTTGCGCTGTTGACGTTAGGACCCTTGTTACAAATCAACGGTCGATATCTCTTCTCGTTTGACAACTTGCTACGCGAACAGGGTCTGGAACACGGTGTCACCATCCCATTACCGTTCGCCTTGTTACACTATCTCCCAATTGTGCGTGCCAATCGGGTGCCCAATCGATTCAGCGTGGTGCTTGTTTTAGCGCTAGCAGTACTAGTTGGCCACGGTGCGATGACGCTGTTCCGCCGTTTGACACGCTTACCGAAATCAGCCTTTGCCGTCATCACGATATTCTTGCTAGTCTTGGTGCTGTTCGATCAAGTATCGGTACCATTGCCATTGAGTGATGCGCGTGTGCCAGAGGTCTACCAAGAGATCGCGGCGCAAGAGGACGATTTCGCCATATTGGAATTGCCTTTGGGCTGGCGCAACAGCTTCGGCACACTAGGAGCGGAGGAGACACGTTTGCAATATTACCAGGCCCGGCACCATAAACGCTTGTTGGCCGGCAACATCTCACGTGCGCCCACCTTCAAGTTCGACTATTTCAAGCGTATCCCTCTCTTCTACGCTGTGACCGAAGCTGAGATGTATCGCACCCCGGACGAGGATACTTTGGCGCGGGCACGTGCGCAGGCAGGTGAATTGCTGACACTTTACGACATACGCTATCTGGTCGTGCACGATGCCATTCCACTGCGTTATCCTTATGTGGACACTTTTCGGGCAACGCGCGAACTGGTGCTGACATTATTGCCGCACGAACCCACGCCGTTAGCATGTGCCGATGGTGTGTGTGTCTATCGTTTGATTCAGCCCCCGTTGCCCAATCCGTTTCGCGTGGACTTCGGAGAATGGCGCTCTTTCCCTTATCGTGGCGATGGATGGGGTGATGATGAAGAAGTGTTTGGAGCAACGGCCAACTGGGTGGTCGGAACGCAAGCGCGCCTCTTCTTTCCCGTGCGTGGAACAGGTGAACGAAGACTTGCGCTACGCCTGGTGCCTTTCTCATACCCTGGTGCAATGCAGCAAACACTCACTTTGACGCTCAACGAGCAAGCGCTGGGGAGAGCCATAAAGCTGGATGAGAGTTGGCAGATCGTGAGTGTCCGAGTGCCTAATTCGACGTTGCGTCAGGGTCTGAATACGCTCACCCTGCACTTCGCGTATGCCGTTCCTCCTGCCACCGTGTTGGACGTTCCTGACAATCGCCCGCTCGCCGCAGCAGTGGATTGGCTGGAGGTAAGTGGCGAACCGTAACTCAAGCTTATTAGCCCTCTTCAAGCCACTGCCGGTTCTGCCTGTCCAGATCATCCAAGTGGTGCGCTGACGTGCGCGTCGGGCGCTTTTCCTGCTGGCCGTGTGCGAGGTAAGAAGCACGCACAAGCTGCCGCGCCAAGCGCTACCAGTGCGACGGTTTGGAGCGAGACAGAGAGCCCTAACCAGTCTGCCAGCCAACCATTGATGACATTACCCACAGCACCACTGGCGAACATAAAGCCCATTGTGAAGCCTGAAGCAAGTCCCTTACCGCCCGGCAATAAGGATTGCGCTAATACCATAATGATGCTGAAGGAGAGTCCAGAGGTTAATCCGCCCAGCACGATCAAGGGAAAAGGATATCCATGTCGCACTAGAGGCAACACGAACATCACTGGTGCCATCATGATCAAGCTCAGTGACACGACGAGGCGACGACCGTAACGATCGGCCAATGGACCGCCAGCCACGTTGCCTATCGCTGTGCCCAGCATCCACAGTGAAGCAACGACGCCATAGCTGGCTGGATCCCATCCTAAGTCCTGGTAAAACTTAGGCAGAAAGGTGGTAGTGCCGAAATTGGCCCAGGAGCGCAAAGCGATTAACCCGATCAGGGGAATTAGCGCTCCCGGTTTCGATGCCGCGCGAGTCAGTGTGCTGACATTTCCGACGGAAGAACGAGATAGCTGCCCCTGCTCTGCCATGGGAACGCTGGTAGCAATTAAGAGGACCACAGGCAGGCCGGTGAGGATCAAGAATGGGAATGTGTCAGGTCCAAACATTTTTAGGATGAATCCAGTGACGAGCGGTCCACTCATCAGGCCCAGATTGCCGAAGAAAAAGAATATAGAAGCGCTAGTCGTGCGCAATTTTTCCTCGACTTGTGTGGCATTCATAGCGCCCTGGGGATGGAATGCTGCTGAGCCCAACGCTGCCATACTCAACGCACCAAGCAGAAGCCAATAATTGCCCCACTGGCCGAGTATCACCACTCCGGAGATGAATACCATTGTCCATAACAAGCTGAGCGTACCAATCCAGCGACTTCCCAAATGGTCGGTGAGCCAACCGAAAGCAGGTTGTAACAGGGAAGAAACGAGGTTATACAGGCTGGCTGCTGTAGCTAGTTGTGCGTTGCTCAATCCCATGGGAATGCTGAGAAACGCGAGCAATACGGGCACCACACTGCTGAAAAAGTCCAGAAACATGTGACCTAGTGAGAGGATGATGAGAGAACGATTACGGAGCAGATGCATTGATTCTCTTCCAAGTATGGGGATCAGCCTGCATCATTATAGGTCTGAGATACCCTTTGTGGCAAACAACAATGTCCAGAGGGACCGGGGAGTATTAGGTTCCCTATTATGCTGGCTCGTTTCCCAGCGAAGGTGTCGGGAGTTGGGCAGCTTTTCAATGCCCTCGGTATCCCAGACAGCAATGCCATTTCGGTCGGTGGCGAATGGCTGGACTTGACGTATGGGCAGGGGCATTCATAATGAAGCAGATGCACTTTGCTACCCCTATGGACTCCAGAGAGGGCAAACATTGGAGTATCACGATCGTATCTATGGAAAGGCTGAAATCGACGAGCCTGTGTTGCTGGATGTGTTGCATACACACGCGTTACAGAGGCTTCATGGTGTATTGCAGCATGGCATCAGTGGGCTGATAGGGGTGACACGTGCTACGACCCGCTTCGAGCACAGCTTAGGGGTGATGCTACTGGTGCGTCGCCTGGATGCCCCTCTCTCGGAGCAGTTGGCCGCTTTGTTGCATGATGTCAGCCATACAGCTTTCAGCCATGTGATTGACTATGTATACGGTAGGCACGACAGTCAATGCTATCACGAAGTGATGAAAGAAGAGTATGTGGCGCGCAGCGATCTGCCGGAAGTGTTGGCCCGCTATGGATACGACTGGCGAGCGCTATTGGACGAGCGCCAATACCCTCTTTTGGAGCAGCAAGCACCGGCACTATGCGCCGATCGACTAGATTACTTCTTTCGCGACAGCTTCGACTTAGGCCTGGCAAGTTGGGAGGATATTCAGCGAGCGCTGCAAGGGTTGGTGGTGTATCAACGACAAATCGTCGTCGCAGATGAGGTTACGGCGCGCTGGATTGCGGACACCTATATGGCTGCGGACCACGCCAGCTGGGCAAGCTTCCACGAGGTGGGCTTGTATGAGCTGTGCGCGCAAGCGATCCGACACGGTCTACAAATAAGCGCTATCGACCCGGAGGACCTATGGGGCACTGATGCACAGGTCTGGCAGAAGCTGTGCGCTTGCCCCGATAAGCGATTGCAGGAGCTGTTGACGCTCGTATCGCCCCAAACGCGCTTCGAATGGGATGAGCAACATCCCACATTTTGGGTGAGCACCAAGCTGCGCACCGTGGATCCATATGTCCTGTGGGATGGCCAATTGCGGTTGCTATCTGAGATTGATCCGAGCTATGGCGCGCGTCGCACCGCCTATTTGCGCAGCAAACAGGGTAGGTGGCCGATGCGTGTCGTACCACCGTGCGAAAGGGGTGGTAAGAGAGCGGACTAGAGTCGTTTAGTGTTTTTCTCTCATTTGGACATCATTTCGTAAAGTAATTGTGGCAGGTTTTTCTCCTTTTTCCGTTCCTGATATAATGAGGTCCCGATGAGGAATTTAGCTACTACTATGCCAGACGGAGCTGGTTATGCACACAGCAAATTTGGCCGAGCAGATTGATCGGTTGACAGCACCGGGCGAGCTATATGAAAAGCTAGAAGGAAACAAAGTGCGCTGCTTTGCTTGTGCGCACCGCTGCTTGATTCGCGACGGTCAACGTGGGATCTGCCAGGTGCGTTTCAATCGTGCGGGTACACTATATGTGCCCTACGGCTATACAGTCGGCCTCAACCCAGATCCCATCGAGAAGAAACCCCTCTACCATGTGTTGCCCGGCGCGACAGCTTTGACGTTTGGCATGCTAGGCTGTGATTTTCACTGCCCTTTCTGTCAAAACTGGCTGACCACGCAAGCGCTGCGCGATGAAACAGCCGGGGTGCCACCGCGTCCCATCACTGCCGAGCAGGTGATAGATCTGGCACGTCAGAGCGGATCGCAAGCGGTGATCAGCTCCTATAATGAGCCACTGATTACGGCGGAGTGGGCGATGGCCATTTTTAAGCTGGCCAAACAGGCAGGGTTGCTCACCGGCTTTGTCTCCAATGGTCACGCTACCCCCGAGGTACTCGATTACTTGCGCCCGGTCACGGACTGCTACAAAGTGGACTTGAAAAGCATGCGCCAGGAAAACTATCGTCGCATGGGTGGTCAGCTGCGTCACGTGTTGGCAACGATCGAGGGATCATATCAGCGCGGCTTTTGGGTGGAAGTGGTGACGTTAGTAATCCCCGGTTTCAACGATTCGGACGCCGAGCTGCGTGAGGCAGCTGCTTTTATTGCCAGCGTCTCGTCTGACATCCCATGGCATGTCACCGCCTTCCATCGCGACTACAAAATGCAAGATGCAGAGAACACCTCATTGCGTACTCTGTTGCGCGCTGCAGAGATCGGTGTACAAGCTGGACTGCACTTCGTGTATGTAGGCAACGTCGCCGGATACTTACCTCAATGGGAGACTACTTGGTGTCCTCAATGTCGGACCGCGCTGGTAGTGCGTCACGGTTACTGGATCGAGTCCTATAAAATTACCCCTGATGGACGCTGTCCAAAGTGTCAGATGGCTATTCCAGGACGTTGGTGGACGCAAAAACGGCGCTGACAGTGGCACGGTCACTCTGAATTCTCGTTCGGCTCAGCATAACCATGCGCACCGATAAGGGGGACAAAAGCCACTGGTGTAAGGTACTCGGTGCGTAGGTGAGGTCCGTGACGAGTGATACGCATTAAATCTTGGTACCCGGTCGGGCCGATCGGGATCACAAGATGCGCTCCGTCTGCCAGCTGTTCAATGAGTGGTGGGGGTGGCTCAGGTGCCGCTGCAGTCACAATGATGGCATCAAAGGGCGCCTCCTCAGGCCAACCTTGGCTGCCATCACCCACACGATATTCAATGTTGTCATAGCCCAATTCTTCCAGTACTCGCCGCGCCCGCTCAGAAAGCTCCGGTAAGCGCTCGATGGTGTATACGCGCTGTGCTAAACGGCTGAGGATTGCCGCCTGATAACCGGAGCCCGTGCCTATTTCCAGCACACGATCGTGCGGTTGGAGCTCCAATTGCTCGGTCATATAGGCTACGATATAAGGTTGGGAGATAGTCTGTCCAAGCCCAATGGGCAATGGGTGATCCTGGTAGGCCATGCTCCACATATTGGGGGGCACGAAACGGTGGCGGGGAACTTCGCGCATCACCTGCAACACGCGCTCATCCTTGATGCCGCGCCGCACCAGCTGCTGCTCGACCATGCGCTCCCGCGCCTCTGCGAAGCCAAAGCTATCCACCACTGCTGGCAATCTCCAGGGGCTCATATAATCTCATGTAATCATATAATCCCAAACCCAGCAAGCTGTGCTGCAAGGCGGAATACGCATCCAATAGCTAAGTGTTTGGGATAATTTGGGATAGTTTGGGATATCTCTTTGGGATAAGACAGCCCTGGCTCAAATCCTATCTGCATTCCGAACGGACGGTGACGACAGCTGAAAGGGGCGTTAGGATCATACTTAGCTGGTCGCTAAGGTGGTCTATTTCAGTATATAATAGGTACCGCGTTTGTCACCAATCTTGAGCAGGAGATTCTTTTCCACTAGATCGGCAAGGTCTAAGCGTAACGTCTCCGGCGACACCGATGGACATAGGTCGCGGTACTCACGGTTTGTAATGCGCCCGAACTCGCGCACATAAGCTAATGCGCGCATCTGGCGTTCGTTCATATTGCGCTCCCACGCGTGCACAGGGGGACGTTCGCGCGTATTGCGCAACGTGACTGTAAATGAGTAAGGGGTCGCATTGAATTCAGGTGCAGGATGCCCGTGTTGCAACATTTCCTCGATCATACGATCGATACCCAGCCCCAGCTCCTCGATGTAACCCCATTGGAAGAGGCCGGCCACAATGCGCGGATTACGCGAGAAGTGCTCCTCGACAATGTTATCCACAGTAATGTAACCAGGTAGTCCACCAGGGCTGATAACCTCTAACCGGTCCTCAAACATGCGGATTTCCACACGCCGTCCAGTGAGGCGATAATCACGGTGAGCAATGGCATTTACCAACGCCTCACGCACAGCAAAGGGCGGATACTCAGGCAACTCTTCGCGTTTCAGGCCGACCACCACGGCGCCCACACGCATTTCCTGCCAGGTGATGTTCCAAGCTGCTTCCACGAGCCGCGCCAAGGGACCTTCCAGCTCTGCACGTCGGCCGTATCCGGCCAAGCCGTTCTTCCCACGTGGCTCACTCCCTTCAAAGCGCACAAACACGATCCCGCTTTGAGGCAGAAACTCTTGAGGGCATTTTCCGAACAGTAATAACCCTGAAATAGTGGGAATGCCCGCTTCGGTCAGGGCACCGATACTAATCAAGTGCTCATCAATAGAGCCTCTAATGGGATGACGACCGCGCTCACGACGCTTGCTAAGGTACTCTTCAATGATAGCCTCATCCAGATCAGCACGTGTGGCCCCTTGTACTGGCTCCGCCTCGAAATCACCAGTTGATTTGGTAGCTGCCAGTTGGCGGATGGCGTCTCCGCCTAAGGGCATATTTAGAGCTCCATGGCGCACCAGGACGCGCCCATCGGCCAAGCTGTGTAATTCGGAACTGCGCGGCACAGTGATATGCACAATGGTGCCCTGTGCCAGCTCATCTTGACCCCACTGGGTGATCACAGGTGGACGACACATACCCAGTGCGCGCGCCAATATCGCCTCGACCTCTTCTGGCAACAGCGAGTTGTGCACAACTCCGTGTGCATCCACGCCTAACAATACCGTGCCACCATCAGTGTTGGCGAAGGCAACCAGCGTCTCGGCCAAGGTCTCCGCATCAGGCATAGGCAGGAAAGCTGTGGTTTGATTAGCACCGCGCGCTAACAGATTGCTCAGAGTCGTGCGCATTGCTTACGAGATCTCGTTCCAGCTTATGCACCATTTTACGCAGAGCGTTGATGCTGCAGCGTTCGCCGCTTTTCATGTCCTCGTAATACCAGTGTTCCCATCCATTACAGGGAGCTCCTTTGAGCCGCGAAGCGACCTGATGGATGGAGCCGGTCAGCTCGCCGCATTGCAACGAGCCATCTGCCAACACAGTAGCGCTTATCTGTCCTTCTAGACCCAGGTACAAGCGCTGTCCGGGGCGGATCAAGCCACATTCCACCAGTGTCCCAAAGGGCACACGTTTTGGGCGCTGCGTACTGGGAAGCATCAGACTCTCGAGCGGAGCAGGTTGCACCTTCTCGATGCGGGCACGCGCCATTTCCACGTAAGCGCCATCACGCTCGATGCCAATCCAGTGGCGTCCCAGCCGCTTGGCTACGGCGCCCGTGGTACCACTCCCGAAGAAGGGGTCAAGCACCACGTCACCTGGATTGGAACACGCTAGGATGACGCGGTACAAAAGTGCTTCGGGTTTTTGAGTGGCATGAGCTTTCCGTCCGTCAACTCGCACTCGTTCGTCACCCGTACAAACGGGTATCTCCCAATCGCTGCGCATCTGTCGTTCATCGTTCAAATGTTTCATTGCGTGGTAGTTGAAGGTATAACGTGCGCCGCGCTTCTTTTGTGCCCAGATGAGTGTCTCGTGCGCATTGGTGAAGCGCACACCGCGAAAATTGGGCATCGGGTTAGTTTTCACCCAAATGATATCGTTGAGAATCCAGAAGTCAAGGTCTTGCATAAGACGGCCGATGCGGAAGATATTGTGGTAGGTGCCAATGACCCAAATGGTGCCAGTGCTTTTGAGCACACGTCGACAAGCGCGCAGCCAAGCTTCAGTGAACGTATCGTAAGCAGCAAAGTCGGCGAATCGGTCCCATTCATCGTCCACCGCATCCACGCGGGTCAAATTCGGCCGCCACAGCTCCTGTCGCAGCTGAAGGTTGTAAGGTGGGTCGGCGAAGATCAGGTCGATGCTGCCGGGCGGCAGCCGCTCGAGCACCTCGACACAGTCGCCCAACACGATTTGATCCAATGGTAGCCGTGTCATCAAATCTCCTCGCTGGCCTTACCTGCCTCCAATCTCTCTGTCCATAGTCGCCTTGTTAACATCCCAAAAGCTCAATTGATATGGCGGTCGGCGCCCATTAAGCAGAATGAATGGTGCTGCACGGCTTGTTGATATACCCAGCGCACACAAATCGGACAAATCGCACAATCTGCCACGGCGGCGCGCCTCCAAAATGGCGTCCGCGGCGCGGGGACCAATACCCGGCACACGCAGTAGCTGCTGACGGCTGCAATGGTTGATCTCCACTGGCTGGTGTGCCAAATGGCAGCGTGCCCATGCGAGTTTCGGATCCACGTCCATGGGCAGTTCACCACTGGCATTGAAAGGTAGCTCCTCCACCGTGAATCCATAGAAGCGCAGCAACCAATCGGCCTGATATAGGCGATGCTCGCGTCGCAATGGCGTAGGGGGCACACTTTCTAGAGGTGTTCCCGGCACCGGTTCAAAAGCGGAGTAGTAAGCACGTGACAATCCTACTTCTCGATACAGGCGGCTAGCTGTGCTTAACAACTCGCGGTCACTCTCACCCGCAGGACCTACCACAAACTGAGTCACCAGGCTGGGTGCGCTTTGACTTGGTTGTGCTGCCTGTACTAACCGGTGTACCCGCTGCAATGCTGCCCATAGCTCCATTTCGAAGTTCTTTTGCGGCGCGATGATTTCCAAGCGCGTTGGATCAGGCCCTTCCAGGTTGACCGAGACTCGGTCTGCCAAGCGTACCGCCTGTTCGATCTGGGCATCCTCCGCACCGGGCATAATCTTCAGGTGGATGTAGCCATGATACATGTACTTGCGACGCAAGAGCTCCACCGTGTTCAGCATAGGCTCCATCGTGTGCGCGCCTCCGCCGACCATTCCGCTGGTGAGGAACAGACCGCGCACAATACCTGCCCGTTGCATTGCGTCAAAGGCACGTGCCAGCTCTTCTGGTTTTAGCTTGAGACGAGGCACGCCGTCATGTCCGGCGCGAAATGCACAGTAATGACAGTTACGTTCACAGACACTGCTTTGCATCGTGCGCAACACGGCTATCGGGCCATCCGGCCGCTGCACTTTCACCACGCTGGCACTCAGAAAGTCAGCTTTGGTGTGCCTTACCGGCTTCGCACACCGATCGCCATCGCAATCCAATGCAGCCAGCTGACTGAGCAGTCCAATCTTTTCTCGCGTATCAGGCACATGCACGATCTGCATACTTCTATCATAGCACATTCGTTCTAATTGTCAAGGTCCTACCTGATAGCTTTTTCCCAGATGATTTGACTCTGTGCGGAAATCGGATAAAATGGGCGGTGTCTGTTGTGGCCCATTCGTCTAGAGGCCTAGGACGCGGCCCTCTCAAGGCTGAAACAGGGGTTCGAATCCCCTATGGGCCATAGGGGACAGTCAAGTGCTGTCGGCGTTCTCGCTGGACAGCACGTCTCTTTTTTGGCTATTCCGACCGACGCGGCGGTGGTACTTCGTGGCAGCGACGACAACGCGCTTGATAGACTTCGCTGGCACCAACCAGGATTTGGGGATCGTCGTAGTTCGCTGGAACTCCATTGATGAGGCGCTGCGTGCGGCTGGCTGGTGCCCCACATACAGCACAAATGGCTTGTAGTTTGTCCACCGTCTCTGCCTGAGCCATCAGCACTGGCATAGGGCCGAAGGGCTCGCCGCGGAAATCCATGTCGAGGCCGGCCACTATGACGCGTTTGCCTTGCTGCGCTAGCTGTTCACACACATCCACAATAACCCAATCGAAAAACTGCGCTTCATCAATAGCTACCACATCGGTGGTGTCCCGCACCAGGTCCAAGATCTCAGCGGCAGAGCTGACTGCTACAGCGTCCCATTGCAAGCCATCGTGTGAGCTAACTCTCTCGGTCGAGAAGCGATCGTCAAGGAGGGGTTTGAAAACTTGCACCCGCTGGCGTGCGATAACAGCACGTTTCACACGTCGGATCAATTCCTCTGTCTTTCCGCTGAACATGCTGCCACAGATAACTTCAATCCAGCCGCCTTCATAGCGATGATACATGTTCCTTCCTCCAAACACAAAGGGCAGATATTCCCATCTGCCCTTTGAGATACTTGCTTATTCCATTCTGCCCGACACACCGCTTATTCGGTGATAAGCCCGAGCATCTGCAAACGCTCCTTGATCTCGCGGATGGCGCGGGCACCCAACCCCTCAATAGATTGTAATGTAGCTTCGCCCTCTTCCATCTTTTCCAGCAGGTCACCGATGCTGACCATGCCGGCATCCACCAGCAACTTATGCACGCGATCGCCTAGATCCAATGCCTCAATTTGTTGCTTGAGCAATGCCTCGCGCCGCTTGCGCAGAGCAAGCTCGACACGTGCCTTTTCCTCTGCCTCATGCAGGTCGCGTTGTTTGACCCGCTTATGATAACGGTCTACCTGACCAGCAGTATCAATAATGCGTTGCTCACCTGTGAAAAAGGGGTGACAGTTGGAGCAAACGTCGGTGCGAATCAGCTCCACAGTGGAGCCTGTTGTCCACGTCGCGCCACAGCTGCAAACCACTTTAGCATCCGGATAGTACTTGGGATGAATGCCTTCCTTCATAAGAGTTTATTAAGCCTTTCACATTACTTGCTCACAGCAAAATAGGCTGAAAGAGTTGGACCGCTGTCACTTGCGAAACCGCTTCTCGACCCTCATTGCAGAGGGTAAACATTTACGCGTTTCCTGTCACCGCGTACGGTCTCGAAGCGGACAATGCCATCAATGGTGGCAAACAGGGTATGGTCTCTGCCTACACCTACATTGGCACCAGGTTGGAACCTGGTACCACGTTGCCGCACCAGAATGTTGCCTGCACGCACCTGTTGTCCGCCGAACATCTTGACGCCTAATCGCTTCGAGGCACTGTCGCGACCATTGCGGCTGGAACCACCACCTTTCTTATGCGCCATTCACCACACCTCCTCCGCCTTCGCCTATGGATATGCCACTTGCTCAATGTGCGATCTTCTCAATGCGCAGCCGCAAGAAGAGCTGCCGGTGCCCTTGACGGCGGCGGTAGCGCTGTTTAGGGCGATATTTCCATACCAACAGCTTTTCCCCTCTTTCGAGCGCTTCCACACGGGCAACCACCTTCGCACCCTCTACTAACGGGCGCCCCACCTTTACACCCGAGTCATTTGCCAGGAGTAACACCCTCTCAATTTCGAGCTGGGTGCCAACAGGTTGGGGCACCAAGTCAACCCGAATGACATCTCCCTCGCTGACGCGATATTGTTTGCTGCCACTCTCGATAATCGCGTACATCAATACCTCCAGAGATTGCTCCGTACGCGGGAGCATGGCCGGATTATTAATTCTCACAAAAGACTATTATAGCTCGAGGTAGAAAAAGTGTCAAATTTTGCTTGGTTAGCTTTGGGAAGTGTTGAGATGAACTCCAATGTGCCAGGGAAATCTTTCTAATGGCTCAGTGGCCAGAAGATGGGAAGAAGCAACAAAATTGCACCGAACAAGAACACAGCCATTGGCAGCCCCGTCTTGAGATAATCGCGAACTTGGTAACCGCCTGGTCCCATTACAAGGATGTTCACCGGATGACCAAATGGGGTGAGAAAGGTCATGGAAGAGGCCAGTACCACACCCATCGTCATGGCGCGCGGGTCAGCACCCACCGATTGCGCGACGTGAATAGCTATGGGGGTTAGAACGGTGACGACTGCTGCCGCATTGATTATCTGTGCCATGAGCAGCGCCAAGAGGGCCAGACCAGCCAACACTGGCAACAACCCGGCCGTACCCAGCAAGCTTATCAGCTGGTGTGCCACAGACGCTGCGATGCCCGTTTTGGTGATCGCGATGCCGAGCGGGAGTAAGCCAGCTACCAGAAAGATGGTCTTCCATTCGATCGCTTCATAAACATCGTCCATATTGATGATACCGATGAGAACCATAACCAATGCGCCACCCAGCATAATTTCACCTACCAGCGAGGGAAAGATGGCTGCCAGCGTCAATGTAATGCCCAGAACACCCAGTGCCAACCGACGTTTCCCCGTTGGAGGAGGTGCCTCGCGCCCGTTAGCTAGCAAGATGACATCAGTCTCGTCCTGCAACAATCGCAATCGGTTGCGCGGCCCCTGCAAGAGCAAAGCGTCTCCAAACTGTAGGGGTAGATCGGCCAGATCACTGCAAATATACTGGTTACCGCGTAGGATAGCTAGCACGGTCATACTGTACTTCTCACGAAAGTTTGTTTCGCGCAGGGTATGCCCGATGAGCGATGAACGCGGTGCTAGCACTGCCTCGACGATCGCCACCGATGCAGATTGGAGATCGTGCTCACGCCACCCTCCAGCCGGGAATGGTTCCAATAACAGGCTGCTGCCGCTTTCCTGAAAACTCTCCGGTGTGCCGGAGAAGACAAGCACGTCGCCTCGACGCAGCATCTCCTGCGGCGAGGGAGCCAGCAGTGCCCGACCACCACGCTCAATGCCGATCACGGTCAAGCCATAACGTTCACGCAAGGAGCTCTGGGCCAAGGATACATCGACCAGGGGGGAATCGTCGGGGATACGTGCTCGGAAGAGATGCTCATCCAAGCGGTATATATCTACCAGGTCTACACGCTCCTGCTCGCGGACGAACGGCAGGCGTTCGGCCGGAGATTGAGAGGGTAACAGACGACGACCCAGCAGAGCCATATACAACAACGCCAATGCGATGATGGGCAATCCCAATGGAGCAAAATCCAACAAGCCATAGCCGGCCACCCCGCGGTCGCGCAGTAGGTTGCTTGCAATGATATTGACTGTGGTGAGCAAAGTGGCCATTCCGCCTACAATTGTGCCAAAAGCGAGCGGCATTAGTAGACGCGAAGGACTCACCTGGGCGCGCTGGCCAGCACTTGCCACGGCCGGCAGGAGCACAGCGGCTGCAGCGATATTGTTCATGAAGAGCGACAGCAGGGCACCGGCCAGCATGGTTAATACCACCAGCCATGACTCGCGCGAGCGGGACAGTCGCAGGAGAAAGTTAGCCAGATGCTCAGCGACGCCGGTGCGCTGCAGCGCATCCGCCAGGATAAAAACTGCCAGGATGGTGATGACGGCCGAGCGGCTGAATCCAGAGAAAGCTTCCTGAGGAGTGAGAACGCCGCTGAGACCCAACGCGACCACACTGAGCAGAGCCACCAAGTCGGCCCGCAACCAACCGCTCACCAACAGGCCAACCATCACCCCTAAGATAACCAGGGTGATAAGTGCTGGATCCAGAATGAGCATATAAATAACTATTGTGCTTCAGATGAGCAGTGTAGACAAATCAGCACGGTTCTGGTCGAGAGATCTCCCCCTCTCAGTCCCTCGCGGTGCCATCTAGTCCCAATTCCGGAGCGATCTCCTGCATCGCACGTAGCACCACTTCCACATGCTCCCAGAGTTCCACTCCGATCGCTGCGGCACCTGCCTCGATTTCCGCGCGGTTGACGCCAGCGGCAAATGCGCGATCCTTCCACTTGTTTTTGACGGACTTGACCGTGACATCGCGAATGTCTTTGGACGGACGCACCAGAGCTACTGCAGTGATCAGGCCGGTCAGCTCGTCCACGGCATACAGCGTGTGTTCCATAAGATTCTCGCGGTGCACCCCAGTGACCTCGGTGGCGTGTGAGAGAATGGCGTGAACAATGGCCTCATCATATCCGTGCGCCCGCAATATGGGTGCCCCTGCGTTGGGATGACCATCCGTAGCAACGTTGGGGTGTTGCTCGTAATCGAAATCGTGCAACAATCCCACCACTCCCCATAAGGCCTCATCCGCACCGAAGCGTCTGGCATAGGCGCGCATGGCCGCTTCGACTGCTAACATATGGCGACGCAGGTTCACATTGCGTGTGTAGGCACAGACCAGTTCCCAAGCTTTTTGTCGTTCATTCATGATAAAGCTCCCTTAATCATCTGGATCACAGAAATTCGAGCAAAAGATCTCCACTCGCAGCGTTTATCCACATTATTGCTGTAGGTGCCGATCTCGCACTCAGCCGTCTGAAGGTGCCAGCACCACGAGCTGTCCCAAATTGGCATCCGCTGATGGAGCACCAGGCAGCCACACACCGGACATGTCACGCCAGCCAATATAGAGGGTG
>JBMFPH010000009.1:0-21720 GCA_049969215.1 Anaerolineae bacterium
CCCCTCTCTTGACAGCGAATGACATTGTAGTATGATTTTCTGAGCCTGCGAGTTCTAACGCTCTGGAGCACACCTTGCAACACCCGCTGCCACTCATCACGACTCTCCTCGCAATCCATCCATTCCCACTCGCCGCCCGCCTCGATGACCCGGATGTGTTTCCACTCCCTGAAAAGCGCAGGAGCGAAGGAGAAGTTAAATGGATGAACCGATCCGCATATTGATTGTGGAAGAGAACACGCTCTTGCGACGTCGCCTGGTGCGCTCTCTGCGCCGCCATTGTCCCGTGTGGGAGGCATCCACGGGTGCGGAAGCGTGGCAATGCGCCATAGAGGTACAACCTGCGCTGATCCTGCTCAGCGTCACGCTGCCCGACGGAGATGCTGCAGCGCTATGCCACCGCATCAAGGCACAGCCCGAGCTGCGCGATAGCCTCATTGTCCTCATGGCCGATGCCGACACCCCCAGCGCGCAGCTGGTAGAACTGGTAAGCGAGGTCGCCGATGATCTACTGATACGCCCCATCCCGGCGTGTGCCCTCTCGGTATGCCTGCCGCTCTGGTCACAGCGCAAGCAAGCCATCGCACAGCTGCGCTTTCAGATGCAACGTTACCGCCAGATAGTTAGAGAAGCGCCGCTGATGGGCATCATCACGCGCAATGAAGGGGGCAAGCCCATCATTGTGGATTGCAACAGCGCTTTCCTGACCGCCCTCGGCTATGCGCGCGAGGAGGTCATCGGCCGCCCGCTGGCCGACTTCTACACACCTGCTTCTGCCAGGGCCCTGCTGGACGGAGGGGGATACGCGCGGGCGCTGGCGGGGAGGATATCCATCCCTGAAGAACGCCAGCTGGTGGTATGCGATGGGCGCGTGATCGAGACGCTGCTCGTTGCGCGGCCAGATGTGGACGCAGCGGGCAATGTCGTCGGGACGTGGGCAACATATATGGACATCACGGAACGCAAGCACGCCGAGGAGGCCCTGCGCGAGAGCGAAGCGCGCTTCCGCCGCATCGCCGAAAATGCCTGGGATATCATCTACCGCTATCGCCTGCAGCCGCCGCGCGGCTTCGAATATGTGAATCCAGCGGCCACGCGCATCACCGGCTACACGCCCGAGGAACATTACGCCGATCCCGACTTGGGATTCAAGCTAGTCCATCCGGACGATCGACCCTTGCTGGAGTTGCTGACGCAAGAAGGCAGTGCATTTCTCCAACCCATCGAGCTGCGCTGGCAACACAAGGATGGCCATACGATCTGGACGGAACAGCTGAATGTGCCGATCTACGATGATGCGGGCAATCTGGTGGCGATCGAGGGGATTGCGCGCGATATCACAGCGCGCAAAGAGGCTGAGCTGCTGTCCCAGAGGCACCTGCGCGAGCAGGAGTTGCTTGCCCGCGTCGCTACCGCCTCGCTCGAGGCAACTTCGATCGAGCAGTTGGGCGAGGTCGCCTGCCAGGAGCTCGCGCGGGTATTTGGCCTGCCGTATGTGGCAATCCTGACGGCACGCTCCGATCGCTCTGAGCTTCAGGTAATCGCCGCTCACCAGACCGAAGGGTCGCCTCCCCTCCGGGGGATGGTCATTCCATTGCCACCTGACAATGCCCTGCTCAAAGCCCTCTTGGAAAGTCAGGCACCGATGGTCGTCGAGGATGCGCAAGTAGATCCGCGCATGGCGCCGTGGCAGCACCTGGTGGCACCGTACGATGTGCGCGCGCTGATGTTGGTGCCGCTCATCCTCGCGGGTGAGATGATCGGCGCGATCATGCTGGCAGAGCGCCAGGTGGGGCGCTTCACCCTGGAAGATGCCCTGGCGGTCCACAACGTTGCCAGCCAGCTGGCCAATGCGCTGATGCGTATCCGGGCGGAGGCAGAGCTCATTCGCCTCAGCACAGCAATTGAACAATCTGCTGAGTCCGTGGTGATCACGGATAAAGCGGCCCGCATTGTGTATGTCAACCCCGCGTTTGAGCGCCTCACCGGCTATAGCCGTGCCGAGGTGATGGGTCAGAACCAGCGCATTCTGAAAAGTGGCCAGCAAGACGCCGCATTTTATCGGACATTGTGGGCGACGATCACCAGCGGCCAACCGTGGCATGGGCGTCTCGTCAACCGGCGCAAGGATGGCAGCCTGTACACCGAGGAAGCGACCATCACCCCGGTGACGGATAAGCGTGGCAGGATCACCCACTATATCAAGGTGGCGCGCGATATCACCCGTGAGCTGCAATTGGAACAGCAATTCCTGAGCGCCCAGCGCCTGGAGGCGGTAGGGCGACTGACGGCCGGCATCGCGCATGACTTCAACAACCTGCTCACCGTCATCAATGGCTTTGCCGAGATACAACAACAATACCTGCCAACCGATCATCCCACATACGTGTACTCCAAGAGAATCTTGGAAACTGGCAAGCGTGCTGCCACACTGGTCAACCAGCTGCTCGCCTTCGCGCGTAAGCAACCCATCCAGCCCCAGGTGCTCGACCTCAACCGGGTCATCGGTGAGATGGAGGCACTGTTACAACGCACTCTTGGCGAGGACATCCGGCTGGATATGCAGCTCGCCCCGGAGCTGTGGCCGGTGAAAATGGATCCCACGCAGATCGAGCAGGTGGTCATGAACCTGGCAGTCAATGCACGCGATGCGATGCCACGCGGCGGCGCATTGACCATCGAGACGGCCAATGTGGTGTTGGATGAGGAATACGTCGCCCGTCATCTCGGCTCCCAGCCCGGCGAGTACGTGTTGCTAAGTGTCACCGACACCGGCATCGGCATGAGCCGCGAAGTGCAAGCGCGCATCTTTGAACCCTTCTTCACCACCAAAGAGGTGGGCAAGGGCAGCGGTTTGGGATTGGCGGCCGTCTATGGCATTGTCAAGCAAAATCATGGCAACATCTGGGTGTACAGCGAAGAAGGGCGTGGTACCACGTTTAAAATTTACTTGCCCCGCGTCCGTGCCGCGACTCTGGCACACCCAAAACAGCCCGCGCAAGTGGCTGATCTGCCGAGGGGCAACGAGACCATCCTGGTGGTCGAGGACAGCCCGGAAGTGCGCGAGCTGGCCATGCTGATGCTCCATCAGCTGGGGTATCGAGTGCTGGAGGCCTCCAGCGGCGGTGAAGCGCTACGCATGGTCGAGGAGCATCCAGGTGACATCCACCTGCTGCTCACCGATGTAGTGATGCCTGACATGAGCGGGAAAGCGTTGGCCGATCAGCTCAGCGCCCTCCGCCCTGGTCTGCGGGTGCTCTATATGTCGGGCTACACCAGCAACGTCATCGTGCAACACGGGATGCTGCCGGAGGGCATCGCTTTGCTGGAGAAGCCTTTCACCATGGCCTCTCTGGCACAGCGGGTGCGCGCCGCACTGGATCGTTAGAGGCCGTTACGCACGTCGCAGCGCCAGCCGTATCCCCTGAAAGGCGATCAAGCCCACCAGGAGGGCTGCCAACGCACCGGCGAGCGTCAAAGAGTTGCCCCGCCATCCGCCGGTGACCGGCACCAAAGCAGGCCCCACGTTGAAGCTAATCCAATAATACTGCACCAGAGCACCTTGGGCATCGCGTTGTTCGGCGCGCACGGCATAACGCCCCGCCGCGGCCTCAGCCGGCACGATGAGGGTGGCCGTGAAGTTTCCGTTCGTGTCGGGCATCGCTTGGACCAATGCCAGTGCCCCAGCACCCGTCTCACCGTCGGTCACCAACATCACCTGCACCGGCAATCCCACCTGAGCGCCCTGCCCGCTTACCGTGACCGGGGTGCCCTGAGGGCCCCCCGCGGGGTTGATCGTGAAGGTCAGCGCGGTCACTTCGCCGCTGGCCAGGGCGGAATAGGCCGGCAACAATGCCAACACGGCCAGAGTCAGCACAATTCGTACGGTAAGGGACATGGACCACACCTCCTCTGTAACGGATACAACACGCTCGTGCTCCCCTTTCCTAGGCGGAAGAGAAGGGGGGCGATCCCCGATGGCTTTATGATGCGCGCTATGGGCTGCGCACCATTATGTTGAGTTCATTATATCCTGAATTGCGATATATGTCAAGTTCTTAGCCGGACAATTTCCCGACTTCTTATGCGCCCATGCTTTCAGAACCAATCGCGCCGCCAGAAGATCACAGCTGCCAAGGATGACATCGCCAGCGCGATAGCCAGGACGATCCAAAATGCCGCCGGCCATTCCTGGAACGGCAACGCTACGTTCATGCCATAAAAGCTGGCAACCATCGTCGGGAAGGTGAGAATAATGGTAAACGAGGTCAAGAACTTCATCACCACGTTCAGGTTGTTCGAGATGATCGAGGCGAAGGCGTCCATCATCTGGCTGAGGATGCTGGCGGCGATATTGGTCATTTCGATCGCCTGCTGATTCTCGGTCAATACATCTTCCAGCAGCTCTTCATCGTCCGGGTAGATTCGGAAGAGCTGGCTGCGGTGCAGTCGTTCCATCATGAGCTCGTTGGATTTGAGCGCGGTTGTGAAGTAAGTGAGGCTCTTCTGATACTTGAGCAGCTCCTGCAGCTCACGGTTGCGCATGGAGAGCTGCAGCTTGTCCTCCAGCATTTCAACCGTGCGGTTGATCTCGCGCAGGTAGCTCAGGTAGCGCATCGCGACGCCCAGGAAGATTTGCAATACCAGGCGGTAGCGCTTGCCGGTCGAAAGTCCCTTGATGCGGCGGTCCAGCAGATCGCTGATCACCCCATTCTGAGCACGGCACACTGTGATAATGTGATGTTCTGTCAGGATGATGCCTAGAGGTATCGTGGTATAGGGAATATCGGCCACTTCGCCCTGGTAATACGGCACCCGCAGAATGATGAGGATGGTGTTATCCTCCTTCTCGGTGCGCGGTCGCTCGTCCAGGTCCAGAGGATAGGTCAGGAAGTCGGGCGGGATGTTCAAGCGACTCTGCAGCTCGGCGATCTCCTCCGGCGCAGGGTCGACCAGGTTGATCCAGCAACCCTCCACAACCTCGTTTACAGTGACCAGGCCACCTTCCGTGCTCTTGTAGATCATTCTCATGGTGCACCTCCAGGACGCGAAGGCGGAGCCTCTCCGCCGAAATGATAGCCTGCCCGGCTCAGGCAGGTACACGCAGATGCGCGAAACGGCTGGAACGAGGGGCAATCCGGCCCATGCCACCAGACAGCGAACAGGACGCCGGATGGAGAGGATTGCGATAATCCATGAGGCACACCCACATCGGAAGCTATGTGGGGTGTATGCGGGAACGTAGCGGCTAAGCGCCTCCGGGCGTCACTTTCCCCGGAGGCGCTCGGAACAGGATCGGCGAACGCCTACCGGGGAGCTATTCTGTTTTCCCGTCTGATCGGCAAAGCTTTACGCGTCGAGTATGGCTACTACGCGACGCACTCTCGTCGTCCACTTCGTCTCACCGTCCTGCATCCACTTCACAACAATGCGTGCCTCTTATAGCACAGGATGGGAAATACGGCAAACGCAAGATCTAGCGGCGGGGTGCAATTTCATTTTGGGGAGAGGTGGAGTTCAAGCCGAGCCACGCGCGTCAGTGGTAGGGTGACCGGCCGGTCGCCCCTACACCGCTCCCTGACGGTCGCGGCTCGGATAACCCTCGCGACTCTGGGTTACCGCTTCAACCTGCCCCCAAATTTGAAATACACCCTGCGGCGAAACATCTTGCGCGAATGGACTATTCGGGTATAATGACACCTTAATCTTGCTCAATCATATTATCCGGAGCGCTATGGAGGAAAAGAAGGGTAGAGTCTTTTCGGGTGCGCGACCGACAGGTCGACAGCACCTGGGCAACTACCTGGGTGCCATCAAGAACTATGTGGCACTCCAGGACGACTACGACTGTATTTACTGCGTTGTGGATCTACACGCGCTGACCACGCTGCAGGATACTCATCACCTGCGCGAGTGGACGTATGAGATGGTGCTGGACTGGCTGGCGGCCGGCATCGATCCAGAGCGGGGCACGATCGTGTTCGTTCAGTCGCATGTGCCCCAAGTCACCGAGCTCCACACCATTCTGAGCATGATCGCTCCGCTCGGCAAGCTGCTGCGCCTGCCCACCTACAAGGAAAAAGTCCGCCAGCAGCCTGACAATGTGAATTACGGCCTGCTGGGTTATCCAGTGCTTATGGCGGCTGACATCGCCCTTTACAAGGCGACCGTCGTGCCGGTGGGGGAAGACCAGGCCAGCCATTTGGAATTCACCCGTGAGCTCGTCCGCACGTTCAACTATCACTTCGGCCCTGTTCTGGTGGAGCCACAGGCGAAGTACACCGAGACACCGCGGGTGTTGGGCATCGATGGTGTCAACAAGATGAGCAAGTCGCTCAATAATCACATTGAGCTGGCCAGCACCCCGGAAGAACTCTATGCACGGGTGCACCTGATGGTCACGGATCCGCAACGCCAGCGACGCAGCGACCCTGGCCGGCCTGAGGTGTGCAATGTTTTCTCCATGCACAAAATCTTCACGCCCCCCGAACAAGTGCGCCAAATTGACCATGACTGCCGCACAGCCGGCATTGGGTGTGTGGAGTGCAAACGAATCTTTGCCGGACACTTGGTCGAACACCTGGCGCCCTTCCGTGAACGGCGCGCTCACCTGTCACAAGACCCCGACTATGTGTGGGACGTGTTACGTGAGGGAGCACGCCGCGCCAGTGTGATCGCCAGCCAGGTGATCGAAGAAGTGAAAGACGCTGTCGGCCTGCCCAAACGTCACGGGTGACGCGCGCCAAGCGTCACGATGGCTGCATCATCCGGACAACGGCGTGCCAGCGCTATCTTGAGCGCTGCGAGCTGGACGAGGAGGACTGCCGGCTTATTTGAGGGGTAGGGGTGAAGCTGCTCGCACTTGCTGACGAAGTGGTGGAGATGTTGTATAGCCCGCTTATCCTGAAGCGCTGCGCCGACGTGGAATTGGTGTTGAGCTGTGGAGACCTGCCGTACTACTACCTGGAATACATTGTAAGTATGCTCAACGTGCCCCTCTTCTATGTGCACGGCAACCATGACACGGTGGAATACACTTACACTGGCGCAGTGCGCTCCGAGCCGGGCGGAGGCACCAATGTGCACGGGCGTGTGGTCGTGTATCAAGGGTTTGCAGTAGCGGGTTTGGAAGGCAGCATCCGTTATCGACCGTATGGCGAATATCAGTACACGGATTCGGAGATGTGGGCGAACGCGTTATGGCTGGCACCTGCCCTGCTGAGATATCGCGTGGCGACTGGCCGTCCCATTGACGTGTTGTTGACCCACGCGCCGCCATTTATGATCCATGATGGACGCGATGCTCCGCATGTGGGCTTCAAGGCATTCCTGTGGCTGATGCGCGTGTTTAAGCCCAAGCTCTTGGTACACGGCCATCGTCACGTCTATAATCCCTTCGAGGTGACCATCACCCAATACGAATCCACCACCGTCATCAATGCGTATCCCTACAAACTGCTTGATACAACCGCTGAGGGGGTCATCATATCGTGTTGACCGTTGCATTTCAGGGCGAACGTGGTGCTTTTAGCGAAGCAGCAGCCGTGGAATATTTCGGCAACTCGATCCAGCCATTGCCGTGTGCTACCTTCGAAGCTGTATTTGAGGCAGTGGAGCACGAGGTGGCACAGCGGGGGATCGTGCCAGTGGAGAATTCGCTGGCCGGCAGCATCCATCGCAACTATGACCTGTTGCTGCAACACGACCTCAATATCGTGGGAGAGATTCAGCATCGCGTCGAACACAACCTGATCGCGCTGCCCGGCATTACCTTAGCGCAGGTGCGCCGCGTGTACTCCCATCCCCAAGCTCTGGCTCAGTGTGAGGGACGTCTGAAGCAGCTATTACCCACAGCGGAACTGGTGCCGACGTATGACACCGCCGGCAGCGTCAAGATATTGCGTGATGAGAACATCCGCGATGGCGCCGCCATTGCCAGCCGGCGCGCCGCCGAGATCTATGGGATGCACATCCTGCAGGAAAAGATGGAAGACAGCAGCGAGAACTACACGCGCTTCTTGGTGCTCGCTCGCGAACCGGTGGTGCCCACCGGGCCAGCCAAGACTTCCATCGTATTCTCGGTTAAGAATGTTCCGGGGTCTTTGTTCAAGTGCCTGGCTGTCTTCGCCCTGCGCGATATTGACCTCACCAAGATCGAGTCGCGTCCGCTGCGGGATAAGCGTTGGGAATATCTGTTCTACGTTGACTTTGTCGGCAGCATTCACGAGGAACGCTGCCGCAATGCACTCAACCATTTGCAAGAGATCACCAGCTTCTTCCGTGTGCTGGGTTCCTACCCACGTGGCGTTTAACCTATGGCACCTGTCATCTCAGTGTTTGGCGCCAGCGCCTCAGCCCCTGGTTCCGCCGACTACGAAGCAGCGCGCGATTTGGGCCGCCGATTGGCCAAACTGGGCATGGTTGTCCAGACGGGCGGCTATGGCGGAATTATGGAGGCAGCCAGCCGCGGTGCCCGCGAAGCGGGTGGACATGTCATCGGGGTCACCTGCGCCCTGTTCGAGGAGTCCCTGGCATTACAGGCCAATCATTGGGTACAAGAGGAGCTCAAGCAGCCCACGCTGCGCGCGCGGGTGGTATATCTGGTAGAGCACTGTGATGGGATCGTCGTGATGCCCGGGGGCATCGGCACGCTCTCTGAGCTGGCATTGGCGTGGAGCTTCATGCAGGTGGGCGAAATCAGGCGCAAGCCCTTTATCGCGGTGGGGGGCCAATGGCAGCGCACACTGGCTGCCTTTGTGGATGCGAATTATGTCGCCGCGCGGGACTTAGAGCTGCTTACGCTGGTGCGTACCCCCGCCGAAGCAGTGCGCCAGTTGCAACAACAGTTAATACATCAGTAGCCTGAGAGATACAAGAACCCTGTAAAAGTTTGCATCTCTGAATCAGTTTGCTATGTACAAATTCACGGATAACCTCCAGTGTATCCCTATGATATTCTAAACTAGGCGATCCGAGGATTATCTGGTATTATCTCAGCTGGCTGAGGCATTCGACCGCTGATATAGTCTTGTTCCTGATTCAAATGCCTGAAGATTCAGAGTTCTAAAGAAAATGAAAGTGTGGGATATTTCCCTCCTACAACCCGAATATCCTTGTGTTAACGCTTGGGATGCTGTCGAGTCGCCACCATCCCAAGCGCAGAGGCGATCCCTCTTACGAAAGTTCGCGGATAAACTTATCATCAACGCGGATCTCTCGCGCGCTCTCGTCTCATTCCAAGCGAACAAGCAAGCGCGCTTCTACCGTTGGTTTAAATACAAGGAGGCTTTCTCTGATGAGTTTGTCCGATATATTCTGAGAAAAGTGACACTAGATGAGTATACCCCTCGTCGGCTGTTAGATCCATTTGCCGGAATTGGCACGGCGGTGATCACTGCTGCAGAGATTGGGTGGGATGCTACGGCGATCGAACTGTTGCCTGTTGGAATTGCCACTATGCGTGCCCGCTTGGCAGCCGATCATGTTGACACCACATTGTTCCGAAACTACTTGGCTCAGTTAGAAGCATGCACGCTGGATGAGATGCTCAGCTCCGGTGACTATCACTTCCCCCATTTGCGCATTACCGAAAAGGCCTTTCCGGAACAGACAGAACGTTCTCTAGCAGGTTATCGGAGATTCCTAGACACAATTCAGGACGAAACGGTGCGCTACTTGTTTTGGTTTGCCGGTCTGGCCACATTAGAAGAGGTGAGCTACACCCGCAAGGACGGTCAGTTTCTGCGTTGGGATGTCCGGTCGGGTCGTCCTCTGAAGTCCGAGTTTGTGAAAGAGAAGATCCTGGACTTCAAGCCTGCTCTGATCCAAAGATTGAGGCTAATGCTTGATGATATCCAATACGCTGAGAAGGGAGACCTAAGCAAGAGGGTTAGGATAGTGCATGGATCGTGCCTGGATGAGTTACCACGACTTCCTAACGACCATTTTGGGCTCATCATCACATCGCCTCCTTACTGCAACCGATATGATTACACGCGCACCTATGCACTGGAGTTAGCCTATATGGGGCTGGGAGAGAAGGAGGTTAGGGAGCTTCGACAAGCACTGATTACGAGTACTGTAGAAAACCAGCTTAAGACTTCTCAGCTCAAACAATCTTACCTCCAACGCAATGAGTTAGATCGCTATGAGGCCGCTCTGCGCGCGTTTCAGGAACAAGCAGCGCTCCAAGAAGTGCTATTCCTCCTCCGGAGAGCGCGGGACAACAGGGAGCTTAACAACAATAACGTTCCTGATATGGTTGAAGGGTACTTCCTAGAAATGAGCCTTGTCATTTACGAATTGAGCCGTGTCCTCGCACCCGGTGGTTACCTCATCATGGTGAATGATAACGTGCGTTATCATGGGGAAGAGGTACCAGTTGATCTAATCCTCTCCGACTTCGCCACACAAGCAGGTCTGTCAGTCGAGCGCATATGGGTGCTTACGCGCGGAAAGGGCAACAGTAGCCAACAGATGAGCATGTTTGGTCGCGCCGAGCTGCGCAAATGTGTCTATGTTTGGGCTAAGCCTCGCTGAGCGCCAAGGAGACAATCGTGGGAGAGCCCAACGAGTACGAGCGCAATCTACACCTTATCCGTTCCTTGCTGATATCCACTACTCTCCAGCAAAGAAGGGATGTCCGAGCACAGGAATTGATTGAACGGTTCGAAGAGGCGCTGGAGTGGGAACCTTTGAGTGAGCTTATGATCGATGCTGAGGTGTGGAAGTATATCCTGACCCAAGGGATAGATCCGAAGAAGGTTTTTTGCCATCCCAGAGTCCTCCAGAAGTATCCGGTTACGTCGCTGTACTACCGTGGGCTAGCAGCTCTGCCGATCAAAACGGCGAAGGCATATGTCGGGACCATCGAGAACTTGGAAACGGGTAGGCATCGCGTATCCCTGAGTAACACTCGAGCGTTAAAGATAGCGCGCACGTATAACACATTTATCTGCTCCAACATCAAGGGATCAGCCAATTGGACTCTCGAGAATGGATATCGCACGATTATTGCCACACTTGGTATTACTCTGGATGGTACGATACGTAACCGGATCGGTGACATAGCAGAAAGACGGATGCGAACGTTAATCCTAGAGTGGCTGTACCGTCACAATCTTATCCTCGATCCCAATATAAACTTGCCCCAGGAGTTCGATCTTGAGGAGCTGCCTCGCAGTTTCACATTACGCGACGGCGTTGTTATGGAATTCGGCTCCGAACCAGACATCTCCTTTCGGCGTGGCAGCGAACTCCTTGCCGTCATTGAGATCAAAGGTGGCACCGATCCCGCAGGTGCGTTGGAGCGGTATGGAGCCGCCACAAAGTCATTTCGGCAAGCGGTGAGCATCAGCCCGCGTTGTAAGAATTTCTACTTGGTTGCAGCACGTACCGACGAGCTTGAAAGGCGCATCAAAGAGGACCGTTTGGTGGAGAGAACGTTCCATATCGTGCATATTCTCAAGGACACCGCCACAAGAGAGAGCTTCTTCCGCGAGATATTCCATTACGTATTGCGGCTGGCATGATGCACAGCAATTCTGTATCTCGAGGTACTATGGGCTACTATGGCTGAAAAAATCACACCCCGTTCTCAGGACTATTCACGCTGGTACACCGATGTCGTTCAGCAAGCTCAGCTGGCTGATTACGCACCCGTGCGCGGGTGCATGGTCATCCGCCCCTACGGCTATGCGCTCTGGGAGAACATCAAGGCCGCTCTGGATCGACGCTTCAAGGAGACCGGGCACGAAAATGCCTATTTCCCACTCTTCATCCCGATGAGCTTCATTCAGAAGGAGAAGGAACACGTCGAGGGTTTCTCGCCGGAGCTGGCAGTCGTGACCCACGGCGGTGGCAAGGAGTTGGAGGAGCCCCTTGTCGTGCGGCCCACTTCAGAGACGATTATCGGGCACATGTACGCCCAGTGGATCCAATCCTATCGTGACCTGCCCGTCCTGATCAACCAATGGGCGAACGTGGTGCGCTGGGAATTGCGCACGCGCCTCTTCCTGCGCACGATGGAATTCCTTTGGCAGGAGGGCCATACCGCCCATGCCACTTACGAGGAAGCTCAGGAAGAGACCCTGCGCATGCTGGATGTGTATGCCGATTTCGCCATCAATGAGGCAGCCGTGCCCGTCATCAAAGGGCGCAAGAGCGAAAGCGAAAAGTTCGCCGGGGCTGAAGCTTCTTACAGTATTGAGGCCATGATGGGCGACAAGCGCGCCCTGCAGGCGGGCACCTCACACAACCTGGGGCAGAATTTTGCCAAAGCGTTCAACATCCGCTATCTGGATCGCAACAACGAACTCCAGTATTGCTGGACTTCCAGCTGGGGGATGAGTACTCGCATGATCGGCTGCATTATTATGGTGCACGGCGACGATCAGGGGTTGATCCTGCCGCCGCGCCTTGCCCCCATTCAAGCGGTCGTTGTGCCCATCCCTGGCAGTGATGCCGAGCGCGGCGCCATATGGGGCGCCTGCGAGACGGTGCGCAAGGTACTGAGCGACCACGGCATCCGCGTGAAGCTGGACGATCGGGATGAATATTCACCCGGATGGAAATTCAACGAGTGGGAATTGCGCGGTGTGCCCCTGCGCATTGAAATAGGCCCGCGCGATGTCGCGAAGGAGCAGGTGGTAGTCGCCCGGCGCGACAAGCCCGGGCGTGAAGGTAAGATGTTCGTGCCCATGGCAGGCTTGCCTCAAGTGGTGGCAGATCTGCTGGTCCAGGTGCAACAGGACATGCTGCGACGCGCTACCGAGTTCCGCGACGCCAACACCTTCGAGCCACAAAACTACCAGTCATTTAAGGAAGCGGTGACAAATGGGTTTGCGCGCGCCTGGTGGTGCGGCGCGGCGGCTTGCGAAGAGCGCATCAAGGAGGACACCAAAGCGACCACGCGCAACATCCCGCTCGAGCAACCCGGTGGCGGCGGGCGCTGCATCGTATGTGGTGCGCCAGCAAACGAGATAGCTATCTTCGCGCGCGCCTATTGATGCCCGGCTCACTGGCGCTCTCCCACCCCAAACAACATAGCAGCTGCCTGACGCGCGTAATAGGGCAGGCGCTGCCACGTGTCACGCCGCGCAACAATGCGCATGATGCGGTGCGGGCGCAGATAGAAGCGCCGATGCGCTTCGTGCCATTTGCGCTCGATAGCCTCCCGAGTCAGCCCATCTACCTCGAAATGGGCATGATCGTCCTGGATGGCCATCTGGCTCCATTCCACATCGTGATACGAGATCTTTCCCTGCGCCTCCAGCACGTTCCATAGCTCGGTGCCCGGGTACGGGGTAGCAAACATGAAGTGGGCGAGATCGGGGTCGAGCTCCAATGCCAGGCGGATGGTACTTTCCATGGTCTCCTCGGTCTCGCCAGGCATTCCGAAGATGAAGAACCCCATGGTCTCCAGGCCCGCTTCTTTAGCCCAGCGCACCGCCTGGCGCGCCATGTCCACCGTCTGCGCTTTGCGGATCACCTCACGCAGGATGCGGTCATCACCGCTCTCGAAACCGAAACCGACGCGCTTGCAGCCGGCGGCTTTCATCAGGCGGAAGAGCTCCAGGTCAGTGTGGTTGACCTTCATCCCGTGGATGGTGATCCACGGCACGCGGTTCAATCCATTGTCGATCAGGGCGCGACAGAGCGCTTTGGCCCGTTTGAGGTCGAGATTCCACACATCATCGGTCACGCCGATCTCCGTCGCGTGCAGGTCTTCCACCAGCCAACGCCATTCGGCGATGACGTTCTCCACGCTGCGCGCGCGCCAGGTGTGCCCTGTGATCGGTTTGGAACAATAAATGCATTTATAGGGGCATCCGCGCGAGGTGACGATCGTGTAAGCACGCGCATGCGGATCCAACCCATCGGTCAGTGGGTTCAAGTTGGTATAGCGCTCGATCTTGAACAACTGATGCGCCGGGAAGGGGATGGCATCCAGGTCCTGCGTCAGCGGTCGGTCGGGATTGTGGTGAATTTCGCCATCTAGGTCGCGCCAGGAGAGGCCCGCGATATTGCCCCAGCCGGCGGCAGGATCAAACCGGCGCGGCTGTGCAGCGGCATCACCACTATGGGATCTTCGCCCCGGATCTCTTTCCAGCAGACGCATAATCTCAACAATAGTTGCTTCCGCCTCGCCACGCACAACCAAATCCACCTGCGGCTTTTCCATCGACTCGTGCGGCATCAGCGTCAGGTGCGGGCCACCCAAAATCGTGATGGCGCCCACCTGCTTGGCGATGGCAGCGGCGCGCCAGGCATTGGCGATCAACGGGGTGGGCGACGAAATGCCCACCACCGGGACGGGATCACGCCTCAACCGTTGTTCAAACGTCTCATGCTCTGCCTCAACGTCGGCGTCCCAGATCTCGGCTTCATAGCCCGCCGACAACAGTGCCCCAGCCAGATAACCAAGACCCATATGAATATGCTTACGACTGTTCCAGACGTCCGACTCCGGACTGGCGAGCAAGATTTTCATGACCGCTTTCCACTCTCGATTGCTCTCACCGAGGGATAGAGTGTACCTTGGCGCCTTTCTATACCCATTAAATTTAGCCCAGTTGTGCTCAGGACGCCAATTTGGGAGGTAGCTTCGTCCTTGCGCGAAATCAAAACATATGGTAATGTAAAGGTGCATATCGTTTTGGGCAATTTCACAGTCCTTTCTGCATAATAGTGAGAGGATACGATGTCGGGCTGTGAAAGGTGTTCGTTCCTCGGGGAAGTGTCGGAATTGGCAGACGAGCATGACTTAGGATCATGTGCCGTAAGGCGTGGGGGTTCGACTCCCCCCTTCCCCATGTTCCAAAGTGTGCCCGCCAGACGCGCCCCATTTGAATACCGAACGAAGCCATCCCAGGGATAGGATCCATCTCTCTTGTCGCGCACAATTCTACAACCGCTTCCCGCGGAACGCTGGCAACGCACCCTTTACATTGCCTTCTTCGGCCAGCTGGTCTCGGCGATGGCGTTCTCTCTTATCTTTCCTTTCCTTCCCCTCTACGTGCAATATCTGGGTACTCAGCTGGGGCCGAGCCTGGAGTTCTGGGCCGGTATGGCTTTCTCCAGCCAGGCAATCACCATGGCACTCGCCTCACCAATATGGGGTGCCCTGTCGGATCGCTACGGGCGCAAAGTCATGCTCGAGCGTGCGATGTTCGGTGGAGCCGTGCTCCTGGGTCTGATGGCCTTCGTGCGCTCAGCCGAAGAGCTGGCACTCCTGCGCGCCATCCAGGGGCTTATCACCGGCACTGTCTCGGCGGCAAATGCGCTGGTGGCCGGCGAGACACCGCGCGAGCGCATCGGCTACGCTATGGGGCTGCTGCAAGTGGGCTTCTGGGGTGGTGTGGCCGTGGGGCCCCTGGTGGGTGGCATTCTCGCCGACATATGGGGTTTTCGTGTTCCTTTTTTGGCGACCAGTGCATTGTTGCTCATCTCCGGCTTCCTTATCTGGTTCGGCGTGCACGAGCAATTCAACCCTGCTGCATCTACCATGGGAGGCGCGCGTGAATTCCTGAGCGGCTGGGGAGAATTGCTATGTCGCCCAGGGCTCCGGATCACGTACGCGCTGCGCTTTATGGGCACCGTCGGTCAGACGATCATCCAGCCGATCGCCCCCCTGTTCATCCAATCGCTCTTATCCCCGGGTGCCCCCGTGGGCACGTTCACGGGTGTTACAGCGGGCCTGGCTTCTGCTTCCAGCATCGGCAGTGCCATCTACCTGGGCCGATTGGGTGATCGCGTTGGGCAACGCCGCGTGTTGCGCGCCAGCCTGGCGGTCGCCGCACTGCTTTACCTCCTTCAGAGCTTCGCGACAAGAGCCTGGCAATTGCTCATCCTCCAGATGTTGAGCGGCGCAGCATTGGGTGGCATTATACCCACCCTCAGTGCCCTGCTAGCGCGCTATGGGCACTATGGCGAGGAAGGCAACGTCTATGGGCTGGACAACTCAATCTCTTCGGCAGCGCGCGCTCTAGCGCCTATGTTGGGAGCCAGCATTGCAATGGGATTAAGCTTACGCACCACCTTTGCAGCCAGCGGTGTGCTCTTCTGCTTGTCCGCTGTGCTTGCCAACGTGGGATTGCCGCGGCGTGAGACATAACGGGGAGAGGGGACAAGCTGCCGATCTTGTCTAGAATCAACATATATGGTACTCTCCAACCGAAAACAGCCTTACTGCAATGATGTTAGCAGAATGCAGAATAGAGAGGACCATCAATGGCACAAATAGAATTTACCGGTACTGAGGAGCATCCTCGACACATTGTGAAGCTGGAACCAGGCGAGCGCGTAGCGCTATGTCGCTGTTTTGCCTCGGAGAGGTTTCCCTTTTGCGATGGCCATCACAAAGAGATACCCGGCCGTGGCCCTGTCTTGGTGGAGGCACCCAAGCCAGAGGCACAACAGTAGTGCTGCAATCCTGCTACCGGCTGTCATCTGAACTGTTCTCAGGAAAGAACCCGATTACGTGACAAGCGAGATACCATGGGACATCGTCTAAAGACTGTAGAGTTGGGGTTGCCCAATGGCCTGAAAGTCCTAGTGCGACCGGTGCACAGCGCACCGGTCGCAACCTGTTGGGTGTGGTATCGCGTCGGCTCGCGCAACGAGATCCCTGGCCGCACCGGCATCTCGCATTGGGTCGAACATATGATGTTCAAGGGCACGCCGACCTTCCCCAAAGGGAGCATCATGCGGCTGGTCAACAAGAACGGTGGGCAGATCAACGGTTTCACCTCGGAGGATTACACTGCCTACTTTGAAACGCTACCTTCCGAGCGCATCGACCTAGCGTTGCGCATCGAGGCGGATCGCATGGCAAACTCGGTCTTCGACCCCGCCGAGGTCGAGGCGGAACGTACCGTGATCATTTCCGAACGTCAGGGTGATGAGAACTTCCCTGAATTCCTCTTAAACGAGGAAGTGACCGCGCTCGCCTTCCGTGCCCATCCCTATCGTCACCAGGTAATCGGTTGGAAGGAGGACCTGCGACGCATCACACGTGATGAACTGTGGACACATTATCGCACGTACTACGGTCCCCACAACGCCGTGTTGGTGGTGGTGGGGGATGTCTCTCCTTCAACAGTGCATCGGCGGGTGGAGGAGCTCTTCGGCAGTATTCCAGCAGGCGATCCGCCGCCACCGGTGATCGCTCGCGAGCCGCCACAGAGCAGCGAACGGCGTGTGGTGCTCCGTCGGCCGGGTACCGCACAATATTTCCTGGCCGCCTTCCACGTACCCGAAGCACGTCATCCGGACAGCTTCCCGTTGATGGTGCTCGAAGCGGTTCTCTCGGGTGCTAGCCCCATGTCCATGACTGGTGGTGCAACACCGACCCATCGCAGCGCCCGCCTTTACCGCGCATTGGTCGAGACCGAGCTGGCCGTGCGCGCAGGATGCAACTATTCCTTCAACATTGATCCCGGCCTCTTCCTCTTCAGCGCCACCGTACGCGATGGGCGTTCGCTGGAAGAGGTGGAAGCAGCTATGTGGGAACAGATCGAGCGCCTGCAGGACGAACCGGTAAGTATCGAAGAACTTCAGAAAACTCAAAAGCAGGCGCGAGCCCAGTTCGCCTACGCCCTGGAAAGTGTGACAAACCAGGGCTTCTGGCTCGGCCTGATGGAAATGGTGGACACCTACAGGAGCTTTGACTCGCTTCTGGATCAGCTCGCTGCCGTGACCGCAGCGGACGTACAGCGGGTGGCGCAAACGTACTTAACCGAGACCAACCGCACCGTCGGCTGGTTTGTGCCGACCGATTATAAGGAGACCCCAGCGTGAGTGCAGTATCATCCTCCATGTCAGACAAGCACGCACCTATCGGACCGCACACCATCCGCCGTGCCACATTGACAAACGGCATCCACGTAGTGGTGCAGGAGAATCACACCAGCCCCAGCGTGGTGATACGCGGATATCTGTGGGCAGGCAGCATCAGCGATCCACCGGAAAAGGCGGGTCTGGCCGATTTCACGGCAGCGGCTGTGCGTCGTGGGTCGACCAGTCGCACGTATCAAGAGATCAACGAGCAGATCGAGTCGGTGGGCGCCAGCGTGTTCTTCGATGCGGGCCGCCGCCTGACCTACTTCGGCGGCAAATCGCTCGCCGAGGACCTGACCCTGCTGGTTGACATCATGACCGATTTGCTGCTACATCCCGCTTTCCCGCTACAGGAGATTGAAAAGCTGCGCGGTCAAGTGCTCACCCATCTCAAAGAGCTAGAGGACGACACGCGCCACCTGGCCGAGCGCGAATTCCGACAGTTGCTATACCCGGATCATCCCTATGGCCGGCCAGTGGAGGGCACTCTGGAGAGCATCCCGCTCATCCAGCGCGATGACTTGGCAGCATTTTACCAGTCGCATTATGCTCCCGATGGAGCTACCATCGTCGTGGGAGGCGATGTGACGGCGGAAGCTGTCTTCGACCTGCTGGAGCGCTATTTGGGCAGCTGGCGGGGGAATGCACCGCGTGCCGCTGCCGAGATGCCACCAGTGAGCACACCGCAAGACGCACGTCGCAGCATCCGCACGCTCACCAACAAAACCCAGGTGGACATTGTCCTTGGCACGGTTGGGTTGTCACGCACCGCGCCCGATTTCTACGCCGCGCGCGTGGCAGACACTATCCTCGGCCATATGGGACTGATGGGGAGATTGGGGGACACGGTGCGCGATCAGCTGGGATTGGCCTACTATGCCTATTCAAACCTGGAAGCCGGGCTCGGACCGGGCCCATGGAGCGTGTCGGCTGGGGTGGCGCCCGAGCATGTCGAGCAGGCCCTCGAGGCAATCCGCGCAGAAATTATGCGCATGCGCGACGAAATGGTCTCCCAACAGGAGCTGGAGGACGCACAGGATTATCTGACAGGCACACTGCCTTTGCGCCTGGAGACGAACGAAGGGATCACGGCCACTTTACTCGATATGGAGCTCTACAGTCTAGGCGACGACTACATCATCCGCTATCCCTCGATCATCCGCGCGGTGACATGCGAAGAAATCCGGACAGTGGCGCGCAAATACCTGGATGTGGAGCGTTTCGCGCTGGCGATCGCTGGCCCTTATCAGGAGTGAATGGACGGCCACCTTATGAAAACATTCCCACTGCCGCGCGTCTCTTTGGGACATTTTCCCACCCCGCTGGAGGAGTTGCCCCGCCTGGCACATCACCTCGGCATCGCACGCCTGTTGGTCAAGCGCGATGATCAGACCGGCCTGGCAGGCGGTGGCAACAAGACGCGCAAGCTGGAATTCTTGCTGGCAGATGCGCTGGCTCAAGGTGCCGACACGTTGGTGACGGCCGGCGCCGCCCAGAGCAATCATTGCCGCCAGACGGCAGCAGCGGCTGCCCGTGTGGGGCTGCGGTGTGTGTTGGTGCTGGGCGGTGAACCCCCAACGGAGCTGCCCACCGGAAACCTGTTGCTGGACATCTTGTTGGGGGCCGAACTGCGCTGGAGTGGCCCCTATCGACGTGGTGAGCAGCTAAATCAAGTGGTGGAAGAGCTGCGTGCGACCGGCCGTCGCCCCTACCTGATCCCCTATGGGGGCTCCAACGCGCTGGGTGCTGCCGGCTATGCCTATGCGATGCAAGAGCTGGCAGAACAGTGCGGTGGAGCAGATTCCCTGGCAGCGATTAACCGCATCGTGATCGCTTCGAGCTCGGGCGCCACCCAGGCCGGACTGGTGCTCGGTGCGCACATGGTCGCCTACCCTGGCCAGATCGTTGGCATTTCCATAGACAAAGGTGAAACATCGGATGTCCCTTACGTGCAGCGCCTGGCAGCCCTGGCCAATCAAACCGCTGCGTTACTGGGCGTCGCGAAGACGTTCACTCCCCAGGATTTCATCGTCAATCGGGATTATCTTGGCGGTGGCTATGGCGTAGTAGGCACGCCGGAGCGCGAGGCGATTCAGCTAACTGCGCGCTATGAGGGATTGTTGCTTGACCCGGTTTATACCGGGCGTGCTATGGGTGGCCTGATCGACCTGATTCAGCGCCGCCTCATCGCACCCAAGGAAACCGTGCTCTTCTGGCATACCGGTGGCATGCCCGCCCTATTCGCCTATGCCCAAGCGCTGGTCTGAACCGCTCTGGTTGGGAATTATCCTGGCATTATACCTGGCGCTGGGCAGCCTCTACGCTGTATTCACACCCTCCTGGCAAGCACCGGACGAACCGGCCCATTACAACTACGTGCGCTATCTGGCGGAATACGGCCGCCTGCCCATACTCCATTTCGGCGATTACCCGCATGCTTATCTGGAGCAGCTCAAAGCAGCCCATTTTCCGCCCGAGATGTCCATCGCCCCCCTGCGCTATGAGTCGTGGCAACCGCCCCTGTATTACGTATTGGCAGCGCCGCTATATCGGCTGTTCCAAGGTAATTTGCTGGCGCTGCGAGCGTTTTCTCTACTATTGGGGACTGGTGTTGTGGCAGTCGCCTATGGGACGCTGCGAGACTGTTTCCCCTCCCATGGAATGTTGGCGTTGGGCACCGCTGCCTTTGTCGCATTCGTGCCAATGCACCTCGCCGTTTTATCTTCGGTGAATAACGATGTGTTGGCCGAACTGCTGATCAGTCTGACCATATGGTACGTGTTGGTCGGTGTTTCACGGTCCGAACGCCACCTGCACCTGGGATGGCAGTGGCAACTACTCGGCGGCGTCCTGCTCGGGTTGGGGCTGCTGACCAAACTCACCTATTATTACATAGCGCTGCCGTTGTTCGCGCTGGGACTCTGGTGGCAACACCGTAACTTTGCCACTCTCGTGCGCGGTTACCCTGTGACATGGGGGGTGGCATGCTTTCTCGCCATACCATGGTATGTTCGCAATGTCGCCCTCTACGGTTGGCCCGATCTGTTGGGCAAGTTACATCACGATGCCGTGGTGATCGGGCAGCTGCGCACCGCCGATTATCTATCCCAGATAGGCTGGGTTGCTTATCTTTACCACTTCTTCACGACCACCTTCCAAAGTTTCTGGGGACAATTCGGCTGGATGGCAGTGCCGATGGATACACGTACCTATTGGCTGCTGGACATCCTGACAGTGCTAGCCGCGTTGGGAGGGGGGCTGGCATTGACGAATCGAGCGCACCGGCAACGCGAAGCGAGCACGATGGTGTTCCTGGCAGCCTGGTTGGCACTGACAGTAGTGGGCTATCTTTACTACAACGTGACCTTTGTACAGTTTCAAGGGCGCTACCTGTTCCCCGGACTGATACCACTGGGACTGTTCATTGTGACCGGTTGGCGCACCATCCTGTCGCGACGGTGGGCATTGTGGGGAGCTGGTGTATGCGCAGCGGTCGCGATCGGTGGGACAGTGTCCGACATAGCCAGGAGTGGCTTGGACAAATGGGAGCTTTTGATAAGCTTTGGTATGACCATAGGACTGGTGGTTCGCCGTTGGTTGCCACAAGAATGGGATGCCTGGTTGTGGATGCTACCACTGGTGATGTTGGCCGCCCTGTCGGGTTACAGCGTGTTTGCCTTTATCATGCCCAACTTGTAGCGAGGCCCTGATGCAGCACTGATGAGTTTATGGGACATTCTGCTCATAGCGGTGGGATTGGCGACGGACGCCTTCGCGGTGTCGCTGGGTATCGGCACCACCCGTGTGGCCTGCGCACCACGCCCCATCTTTCGCCTGTCGTTCCACTTCGGCTTCTTCCAGTTCATGATGCCGGTATTGGGC
>JBMFPH010000009.1:21730-34912 GCA_049969215.1 Anaerolineae bacterium
CTGGCAGGCAGCCGCTTCGCCGCGCTCATCAGCGAGGTTGACCACTGGGTGGCGTTCGGGTTGCTGGCGTTCGTCGGAGGGCGTATGATTCGTTCTGGGCTGGACGCTGATATGATGGGATTCGGATGCGATCCATCGCGCGGCAAGATGCTCATCACTCTGAGCATTGCCACTAGCATTGATGCCTTCGCCGTCGGATTGAGCTTGGCTATGTTGCGCGTTGACATCCTCTACCCCAGTGCCATAATCGGCGTTGTGACCGGTACGCTATCACTGATCGGCCTGCTCATCGGGCACCGGCTGGGGGTCCTGTTCGGCAAGCGCATAGAGATCGCGGGCGGCCTGATCCTGGTCGGGATCGGGGTGCGCATCCTGATGTCGCATCTGCAACTGATTTAGTAAAGGAGGCGGCCTATGGGATTTCTGGATAGCTTAAGAGGGTTGTTCGCAGGCACAGGAACAACCTCTGGTGGCGGTTATTACATTTACGTGCGTTGCAACCGTTGTGGGGAGGCATTGCGAACGCGGGTCAACCTACAGAATGATCTGAGCGAGAGCGATGCTGGCGGCTATGTGCTCAACAAGACGCTGGTCGGCAGTGGACGCTGCTTTGAGCGTATCGAAGTGCACCTCGAGTTCAATCCGGCACGCCAGCTCACTGGCCGCGAGATCAGCGGCGGAGAGTTCATCACTGCCCAAGAGTTCGACCAATATTGGGCTCAGAGTGGCAACCCGGCACCCCGCGTCACCAGATAACGCAGTATGTCAATCGCGCCGATCTCCACCAAGGAGATGGAGAGACCGACCAACAGAGGCAATACGATCTGTTGCCACTTCGCGGCACGTCCATAGCGGTTGAACAACATCAACAGCAAGACGGTATTGAGAGCGGTCAACATGGTTAACACACCCAGAGTGCTCAGGATGGCCAATGGGAATAGGAGTGGGGCGGGCTCCAGCAATACCACGATAACCACGCCGATACCGGTTGCAACCAATAGCCCCAGCTCCTTGAAATCTTTGATCGAAGGGGCGTCCACTACATCGCGCCACAAGCTATAATTGAGCACTGGATATATGATGCTGCTTAAGGCAAGGCCGCTGAACGTGCCCGTAGTCAGACGCAACCAGTTATGCGGTTGGTACAGGTGGGGCAAACCGGGGAAGAAAGTCAGATAGGAATTGAGCCCATCGATTCCCAGCGCGAAGATGAAAACGACCAACACGACCGCAATGGGTGCAGGTGGCAACCCGATAGCGCGATGTCGCCCCCATAACGTCAACAGGATGAAACCGGCCAGAGCACCCAGAAATGTGCCACTGCACCGTGCACACAACGGCAGTTGCTCACCCGCAAGATGAAACGAACGCTCCGGCAACTGATGACAGACCGCATAACCGATCAATCTGGTCTTGGTCAATACATCTCCCGGAGACAATAGAAGAAACGCGCCGATTACGACCAGGGGAATAAGCCATACGACCCGATGGAGATAATCCCGTACCCAATATAGAGGAATGCGAGCGCCAGAAGCGGCGATCATCTTTTTCGTAACCCAGTCATCCATACACAGCCATCCATCTCATATGCTCGTTCATAACCAACTATCAGTGGGCCAATGTCAAAACCATTATACGCACAGCGGAGCTCCGTGTCTACACATTTGCACCATATAAAGCAAGTGCTTGCCTTGTCTGCCGCTCACAGGGTTTGATATCATAGCCCCATGCAACCGACACGAGGCCTAGCGTGAAGCTGCCCAAGTGGTTGATCCAGCTGATCTTCCGCCTGCTCTACTATGAGATGGCATGGGCCTATGATTTTGTCGCTTGGTTGGTCTCATTTGGCCAGTGGAGCGCATGGCGTCGCACGGTTGTGCCCTATCTGCGCGATGGTCCATTGCTGGACCTTGCCCACGGTACCGGCGGACTGATGGCCGATCTGGTGGAGATGGGGATGATGCCTGTGGGACTGGACTTATCCCCCTATATGGGGCGCATCGCCATGGGGAGACTGCTGCGCAAGGGGATATCCCCTCGCCTTGTGCGTGCCAAGGCGCAACATCTGCCTTTCCACGATGGCAGTTTCGCCAACGTTGTGATGACCTTCCCAGCCGAGTTCGCGCTGGAGCGGCAAACTCTTGTGGAGGCGGCGCGCGTGTTACAACCGCACGGTCGGCTGGTGATTGTGGCGATGGGATATATGCGTCCAGTGCCCTTGCTGCGGCAGCTGATCCAGTGGGGATATGCACTTACTACAGCACACAAGGTTTCAGAAGGGGACGTGCTGGCACGCATACGCGCAGCGGGCTTTGCAGCGCACTGGGAAGATGCCCAGCTGGGGGATGCACGAGCTCGTCTGATCATTGCAACGCGAGATAAAAGAGAATGAGAAATCTCCGAACGGGGGAATGGTGCGAGACAGAGAGAGGACTTGGATTTCAGCGTTAGGGGAGTGGTTGAGACTAACCTGCCTGGCAATCCCGCTTATCTATCTGTCAGCTTGTGCGGCCTTGAGGCCGCAGCCCGCCGTGCTCTCCCACGGGCGAGCTGATAGGTCACACACTGCCTCCTCATCCGAGGGTGCTCTCCCGCGCAACCCTCCATTGCGCACATCGGCCAGCGGCCGCGAAATATTGCTCTTTGCTTCTGATCGCACCGGCAACGGGGATATCTTTATCGCTGAGCCGGGGAAGGCGCCCGTCAACCTGACAAACCACCCCGCCGGCGACTGGGATGCCACCTGGTCGCCGACGTGCCGTGACCCCGCGGCGATGTGTCGCATTGCCTTCACCAGCCATCGCAGCGGCGACAGCGAGATCTGGGTGATGGATCAGTACGGTGCCAACTTGATCAACGTGACCCAACATCCTGCCTGGGATTATTGGCCCGCCTGGTCGCCGGACGGCACGCGCATCGCCTTCATCTCAGAGCGCGATGGAGACCCCGAACTGTTCGTCCAGACGTTGGACGGCAGTGACGCCGTCCAGCTCACCTTCAACGAGGCGAGCGACCGCCTGCCCGCCTGGTCGCCGGATGGCACGCGCATTGCCTTTGCTGCCGTGCGCGGCGATATCGAGGAGATCCACATCATCAATCCGGATGGCAGCGATGAGCAGGTGCTCACGCAGTGGCCACTGCGCGCCAGCGCGCCCGCCTGGTCGCCAGACGGAAAGCAGGTCGCCTTTGTGGGCTGGGCGGAGGAGAATCGATTGGGCATCTACCTGCTCGAGGCGGGCACACGTCATCCCCGGCTCTTATGGCAGGGCGACAGCTGGATTGGCTCATTGAGTTGGTCACCCGGCATATCCGGCATAGACGGCAGCTGGCTCCTTTTCACCTCGTGGCAAGATGGCAACCACGAGGTGTACGCCTTGTCACCCAATGGCAGCTCTGCTCCGGTGCGCATCACCCATAACCTGGCTTGGGATGACTCTCCCGATTTGCGCTACGGCACCACGTTGCACCCGGACAACTGGCTGCTGGATGCCGGTGCGCCGAGGACTTTGGAACTTACAGCGCTGTCCACACCGCCAGATAATGAGTTTGCTTACGGCTTCAACATTGCTGACCTGAGCAAGGCCTATCTGATCCGCGATCTCAACCTGCGCTGGGCAAAAGGCTATGTCAATTGGGAAACCGTGGAACCTCGACGCGGAAGATACCACTGGACCGACCCGGACAACACGGTGGCGGCTTTTCAGAGTCAGCAGCTGCGCATCTTATTGCGCGTCCATGGCACGCCGGCATGGGCCAGACCGCCGGGAACCTTTTTGAGTTACCCGCCGGAGGACATGGAGGATTTCGGGCGTTTTATGGAAGAACTGGCCCACCGCTATCGCGGCCAGGTGGCCGCTTACGAGATCTGGAACGAGCCCAACCTGAACTACGAATGGGGTTATCTCAACCCCGATCCAGAACGCTACACCCAGATGCTCCGGACCGCCTTTCGCGCCGTCAAGGCGGTTGATCCCCAGGCATTGGTCATCAGCGGTGGCCTGGCCACTACCGGTCAGGGCAGCTCCACCGCCATGGGGGATCTGGAATTTCTGGATAGAATGTACACCGCCGGCGCTCGCGGATACTTCGACGCTCTCGGCAGCCACCCCTACCCATTTGGGAATCCACCGGATCACCAAGACGCCTGGGGGTTAAGCCTGGAGCGCGTGATTGAGCAACATCGGGTAATGCTTGCCCACGGCGACTTCGACACCCCCGTCTGGATTACCGAGCTGGGCTGGGTATTGCACACGAGCTGGAACCTGGTTGAGCACGAAGCGATCGGGGTGAGCGAACTGGAGCAAGCACAGTATCTGGTGCGCGCATATGAGAAAATCCGAACGGAATGGCCGTGGGTGCGTGGACTCTTCATCTTCAATCTGGATTTCAGCGCCGTTCCCTGGTATACTGCAGCAGAACCGATGCGCTGGTACGCTGTGCTCAATCCCGATCGCACTCCACGACCGGCGTACACCGGCATCAAATCCCAAATGATGGACTCCTCGGGAAAGTGACTGATTGCTATGCGGATCGTTGTCAAGCTAGGGACTCGTACCCTCACAACGGGTGGTGACCATCTCAGTCGGCCACGCATGCTGGACATCGTGCGTCAGGTGGCCACTCTGCATGAACAAGGACATGAGATACTCCTGGTCTCTTCGGGTGCCATCTTCGCCGGACGCGAGCGCACCGGGCTCTCGCCACGCCACAAGGACATCGCCTTCAAACAAACGATGGCCGCTATTGGTCAGGTGGTCTTAATGGGCCTCTACGAGCAATTCTTCGGTCATTACAGCATCACCGTCGCGCAGGCGCTGCTGACCCGCCATGATTTCGCCGATCGAGAATGTTACCTCAACGCACGCCATACACTCCTATCGCTGCTCAGCTTGCGTGCCATCCCAATTATCAATGAAAACGACGTCGTGGCAGTTGAGGAAATCAAGATCGGGGACAACGACAACCTATCCGCATTGGTAGCCAACCTGGTAGACGCTGACTTGCTGATCATCCTGACGGACCAGGCTGGACTTTTCACCGCCGACCCGCGTCGGGATGCGACGGCCCAGCTCATTCCAGAAGTGCCCGTGATCACCGATGAAATTCGTCGTCTGGCAGGCGGCCGGGGCTCCGTGGACAGTGTAGGAGGCATGGCCACCAAGATCGAAGCGGCTGAATTGGCAACACGTTCCGGGAGCGAGGTGATCATCGCCGCCGGATGGGAACCCAACGTGCTCTTACGCCTGGTGGCCGGCGAAGCGATCGGCACGCGCTTCCGGGCCATTGTCACCCACATCGAAAGCCGCAAACGCTGGATTCTGGCCGAGTCACCCGTTGGTGACATTTACATAGACCACGGTGCCGTTCAGGCTGTGGTGGAGCACGGAAAAAGCTTATTGCCGGTGGGTATTGTGCATGTCGTGGGGGACTTTAAACGGGGACAAACCGTGCGCCTTCTGGATGAGAAACAGCACGAGATCGCGCGCGGCGTGACCAACTATGACGCCCTGGCACTGCGTGCCATCCAGGGCCACAGATCCGCCGAGATACCAGCCATTTTGGGTTATGATTATGGACCGACGGTAGTGCACCGCGACAACCTGGTTTTGGTGTGTGTGGAGCCTGGCGGAACATCTCAGACACGGTGCTATCAGGAGACTGCGTTATGAGGAGAATTGGTCTCATCAGCGACACCCACGCGATGGGCAAACGGTTGCCCCAAGCAGTGCTCAACGCTTTCAACAGGGTGGACATGATCCTGCACGCCGGCGACCTGGTCGGTCGGGAGATCCTCGATGCTCTGGCCGAGATTGCACCGGTGACCGCCGTGCACGGTAACATGGATCAACCGGAGACGCGCCTTGCACTGTCCAACAAGACGATGGTCCATGTCGAGGACAAGCGCATCGGGCTCATCCACGGAGATCGTGTTCCTAATCCCAACCGCGTGCTTCCACCGCCGATCGATTATGCTGCCCTTCACGCCTATCTGTTTGGTGAATTTGCCGACGAACCACCCGATTGCATTGTCTACGGTCACACGCACGCGGCGCATATCGCCATTTATCAGGGGGTCCTGATGATAAACCCGGGGTCGGCCACACGGGGCAGCGGCGGTCGTAACACTGTGGGGCTGCTGATCGTCCGTGACGGTCGCCTAGAGGCTGAGATTATCCCCCTCTGATCCAGATGAACCGAACACGTGGCAACCCATATCAAGAGCGCTCCCAGGTTGTCCAACGTGCGTTCCCTCAGTATAATCAGTAGAATTGCATTGGCCGAAAGGCGCTATTGGGATATTCTCGCCGGGGCAGATGCTCCTGCGTATGGAGGAACAAACGGTGAGCCAAACATGGGAAAATGAGGAAAGCTATGACTCATCCTACTACCAGCATGCTGAGGAAGGCTATGGGTACGACCTCGAGCCACCGGTGAGACCAGCTCGTCCGACCGGGTTGCTCGCGGCAGCATTGATCGTAGGGGTCGTGGCGTGCTCGTGCCTCAGCTGTTTGATCGGGACAGGCATCGGTCTGGTAGCATGGGAAGAGCTGAATGCCAGCTCACAGGCCAGTGTGCCCCAGGACACGCCCTCCACCGTGTCACGTGTCAGGACGAGTTGGCAGACTGCCGATGTGGTGAACGCATTTCGGGACGCAGGTTTGGAATGCGAGGATCCTCAGCCCCTGGCAGTGAATGATGGCACAGCCCCCTTCATCGCCGAGGAAGCGACACGTTTCATGTTGCCCTCGGTGTGCGACGGATGCAGTGGACGAATCTATAGCTTCAGCAACCAGGCCCAACTGGATCAGGCGAGAGATTACTACATCGGGCTGGGAGAACAGGACCCCCAGTATTTCTCATGGATCTATGTGAGAGAAAATATCTTAGTCCAGCTCAACGGTCGTATGCCGGAGGAAAAAGCCCGGTTGTATCGGCAGGCGTTGATGAGTATGCGCTAGCTCACGTCAACATCTGCGCCACAATGGCCGGAGGGCAAACGCGAGCTGGCTGGAACGGAGCGCTGTCCCTGGAGCGATTATCTGAGCAGATGCTATGAGCATTCATGCGGTGATCTTTGATTTTGGTGGCGTGTTGGTGCGCACCGAGGACGCCAGCGGCCGACGTAAATGGGAGCAGCAGCTGGGGCTCTCCCCAGGCGAATTGGATCAGCTGGTGTTTGCCTCTGAGCTTGCTCAGCGTTCAATGATCGGACAAGCTACCCAGCGAGATGTATGGTCTGACATTGCAGTGCGCTATAGGCTGGATGACGTAGCATTGCAACAGCTGCGGCGCGATTTTTGGTCGGGAGACCGTTTGGATGAAGACCTGGTGGAGTTTCTGCGAGGTCTTCGGCCGCGCTACAAGACTGCCATCCTCAGCAATGCCTGGCCAGGCGCACGCCGAATGTTTATCGAACACTTCCAGCTCCATGAGGCGGTGGATGCGTTCATCATCTCATCCGAAGAGGGAGTTGCGAAGCCGCATCCACGCATTTATCAGATTGCCTTACAACGATTGGACGTACGCCCCCACGAAGCCATCTTTGTGGACGATTTCCCCGAAAACGTAGCGGGTGCCCAACAACTGGGCATAACGGCGGTGCTCTTTCATAACACCGCGCAGGTGATCGCCGAGGTGCAACGTCACCTGAATGGTGCATTGTAATGGTGCGTGGAACCACAGGGGATTTTTCTGTTGAACACAGCGCAGGTGCCGGAACCTATGATCGCTTCGGGAGACCAATCTATGGGCGAAGCGGATCATATTGCACCCCCCCTTCCAGCTGAGGCAATATTAGCGCGTATCCGGGCGCTTAAATCGGCCACTTCCATAACCACGTTGCGAGAAACCATCGCTGAGCTCAAGGAAGCGCTCCATTCCAATAGAGCGGCTGGGGGTTCTCACGAGGTAGAATTTCTGCTGGCGCGCCTGGACCAAGTGGCCACATCCCGTACGTTGGAACGAGCACGCTATTATCTGACCCGACTGGAACGCAGTTTCAGCCAGGTGCGCACCAACGGGGTGAACGATATCAACCTCAATCGCTGGCAGGAATACACCGACATCCTCACCGACAGCTTGTGGCTCATCGAACGGCGTGACAATTCGGGCGCCCATTCCGCCGAGTACTGGGGCAATTTTATCCCCCAGATCCCGCACCAGATGATGCGTCGCTATACACGCCGGAGTGAATGGGTGCTCGACCCCTTCGCCGGCGCCGGGACCACCCTCATCGAAGGGCAACGGTTGGGGCGGCACACGATCGGTATCGAGCTCAACCCGGCAGTTGCGGAGCAGGCGCGTCGTCTGATCGCCGCGGAGTCCAATCCCTATCACACCGTGGCCGACGTGGTCACTGCCGATAGCAGTGCCCTTGACTATCGTGCCCTATTAGCACAGTACGGCCAGCGTTCGGTGCAGCTGGTCATCATGCACCCTCCCTATTTCGATATCATCAAGTTCAGCGACGATCCGCGCGATCTTTCAAACGCCGGGTCAGTCGAAGCATTCCTCGAACGCCTGGGGCAGGTAGTCTCCCGTGTCACGGACGTGCTGGATCCAGGGCGCTATCTGGTGCTGGTCATAGGCGACAAATACGCCGCTGGAGAGTGGATTCCCCTTGGTTTTCGTGCGATGCAGGTCGTGTTGGAAGCTGGACTCACTCTGAAAAGCATCATTGTCAAGAATTTCGAGCAGACGACGGCCAAGCGTACCCAGAAAGCGCTGTGGCGTTATCGTGCTCTGCTGGGTGGATTCTACGTCTTCAAGCATGAGTACGTGTTCGTTTTCTATAAGAAAAGAACCCGCGAGGATCGGAGGTGGGAATGAAACATCGTGAAAGAGTTTGGATGGCCTTGAATCATGAAAAGCCCGATCGCTGCCCGATGCAAATCAGCTTCACGCCCGAGTTTGCCGAGCGCCTGCGCGCCGATATGGCACTGCGCGACCGGGGCATTAGTCTCTCCCAGACACGGCGGGTGCACAATCCCCACGGCGGTGGCAACACCTATGAGCTGGAACGGGCATTGGGAGAGGACATGCTGCTCACCTCCGTCGGCTGGGCCAACTCGTATTATCAAGCTACCGGCACCTACACAGATGAATGGGGAGTTGTGTGGCACACGGTTGCCTATGAAACCCCCTTTGGCACAGGGCATTACACCGAAATGGTCGGGCATCCGTTGGCTGACGATGCCGCGCTCAGCTCCTACCGCGCCCCTGACCCCAACCGGCCCGAGCTCTATCGTGATGCCGCCTGGACCATCGAGCAATTCAAAGATGAATACTGGATTGTAGGGGTGACAGTGTGCACGATCTGGGAGACTGCCTGGGCGCTGCGCGGCTACGAGCAGATGATGATCGACCTGGTGACCAACCCCGACCTGGCGGAAACGATCCTGGATATTCCCTATCAGTACCACTTGACTGCCGCCAAGAAGCTGGTCGAGATGGGTGTGGACATGATCTGGGTGGGCGACGATGTGGGAGCACAACACACGATGCTGATGTCACCGGCGACCTGGCGGCGCTTTCTAAAGCCACGTCTCGCCCATTTTATCGCCACGATCAAAGGCATCAATCCCCAACTGAAAGTGGCATACCACTCCGACGGCTTCATCTGGCCTATCATCCCGGAGTTGATCGAGATCGGTGTGGATGTGCTGAACCCGATCCAGCCGGCCAGTATGGACCCGGCTGAAGTAAAGCGTGCGTTTGGCAAGCATCTCTGTTTCTGGGGCACCATCGACGAACAACATACACTGCCGTTCGGCAATCCCCAGGAGGTTGCCGATGAGGTACGCGAACGGTTGCACACGGTGGGTGCCGAAGGGGGGTTGATTATCGGCCCCACCCACCATGTGCAGCTCGACACGCCGATGGAGAACTTCTGGGCGATGGTGAAAGCCATCACGGAAACCCCATATGGCTGACGAACGTGAATCTGGGGCGCGTCGGAGACACTTTTTTTCCAAATGTAACAATCAGTATTGACAAAACGGAAACTTTGGAGTATATTAAGAGCCATGAAGCATTCGGAGTTTGCAGCGAGGCAATGACACGTAGCGGTGTTAGAGAAATGCTAAGAGATCCCTTCTTGTACCAGATGGTACAGTGCCCTTCAAGCAGCAGAACCGCACGGCGACATGGAAGCAACTGGTTGATACCATTGCCTTCTATGCCTCTGATGATCCTATCATCGCGCACCACTGATAGAAGTGATCCCGGCCTCAAAAGCACCACTTTGCTCTCACAGACCTTTTTATTGGGCATCCGCGTTCAAAGCGTCATCTTTGGGGGTAGCGTGTCTTTCGCGCTCTCTGGAGGTGCACGCTGAAGAAGTTTCTGTTGGGATCTGTACTGTGAAGTACAGAAAGGATCCATCATCCAGTTATATCTGTCAAAGAGGAGGGAAATGCTATGAGCAGCAAGAAAATTGAAAATCCTTTGTTGGCACAGCTCCAAAATGCTCGTCTCAGCCGTCGCCAGTTCCTCATCAACACGATCGCGGCCGGGCTTGCCGTCGGCGGGATGAAGGTGCTGGCGCCCGTGTCCGGTCTGGGCGGCATCGCATACGCCCAGGAAGAACGACCGCTGACGCCCACCTTCTACGAGTGGATCATAAGCATCCACCCCCTGATCAAGACGGAGGTCGATGCCAAGTTCCCCGGCGGCGTGAACTCCCAGATCGCACCGGTGGAGGGCTTTGACGTGGCGCGCTTCGTCGCCGAGGCCAAGATGGGCGAGAGCACCTGGGATGTCTACGTCGGCATGACCCCCTTCGTCGAGATGGCCGGTCTGGTCAAGGCGGGCGTTATCGAGCCGTGGGATCCCTACATCCCGAAAGAAGTGCTGGATGACATGATCCCCTCCATCCGTGAGGAATGCACGGTGGACGGTAAGCTCTATTCCTGGCCCTTCCTCATCGATGTGATCGTGCAGGCCTGGAACAGCGCGATTACCACCAAGGCCGGAATCGAGGACAAGGCGCCCGCCAACTGGGATGAGTACCTGGCTAACTCCAAGCAGGTGGTGGACAGCGGCGCGGCGCCGTATGGCTGCACCTTCGACGCGCATGGTTGGCGTTCGCTCGCACCGATCACCCACAGCATCAGCACCGACTGCTACTATATGCTCGAAGGCGACCCCAGCGGCGTGCCGCTCTACGACTTCACCAGCGAGCCGGCCTTGCAAGCACTGGAGATCATGAAGCGCATGCTGGAGCTTTCCTCGGCCAACGCGCTCCAGCCCGGCACCACGGATGGCGGTGTGAACCTGACGCCCGACGAGGTGGCATTCGGCGCCCAGCGCGTGGCATACTACGTCAAGTACCAGAATGCCCCGCTGCGCTATGCACGCAAGTGGCCGGATCCCTCGGCACTGCGCCTGGCGGCATTGCCCAGCGGCGGTGAGGGTGCCACCGTCTTCTGGACCACGGGCGCCTGCCTCTTCAAGTACGGCAAGAACAAGGAGAAGGCAGCCGAGTACATGAAGGCGCTGACCTACAACATGGCCATCTGGAAGGACTCGATCTCCGGTGATCCATCCGGCCATCAGCCCGGTCAGCTGCCGCCATTCCAGTCCATCTGGGACCAGATGAAGGCGGAGAATCCCGACTGGCTGCAGGCGAACCCTTGGGCCTTCTTAGTGCTCGATCAGCTGAAGGTCGCCAAGGCTATCCCCAACCACAAGTATGGCCTGCAGCAGTTCATCATCGGTCAGCCCTATTGGGAGAAATATCTCAAGGGCGAAGAATCCGATCCCAAGAAGGCGATGCAGGAGGCCAAGGACGCCGTCGTCGCCGAGATGAAGAAGGTGGGCGATCTGTAAAGCATCTGCCCCGTGTCGGAGGAATTAGGAGAAAATCACGAGTCGTGTTGAATCGCGCTGGGGTGATGCCGTGTGGCATCACCCCACTTCATTAACCCTGTGATCCCTATCTCTGAGAGGAGACTGCATGGCATCGACTGCAATCAGATCCGGTGTCACCTATAAAAGTTCACGCCTATATTGGCTGCGCGACAGCATCAACTGGCTATACGTGCTTCCGGCACTGTTCTTCTTTTGCCTGTACATGCTATACCCCATCATTGAGGTCATTGTCATCTCCTTCACCGATTACAAGTTCCTCAGCGATAAGCCGATGCAATTCGTCGGGCTTACCAACTTCATCAATGCGCTCCAGGATCCCCTGGTACACCTCGGGTTGTGGCGCGCCTTGTATTTCACCCTCATCTTCTTGCCGGGGGTGATCTTCATCCCGCTGTTTGTGGCCATCCTGGTTGACAGGGTGAGCAACCCGACACTGGCCAGCCTTTATCGCGTCATCTTGCTTATCCCTGCGGTCATCCCTGGTCCCATGATTTTCGTCCTGTGGCGCTGGATGTACGATTTTGAGGTCGGCCCCATCAACACAGTCCTGGTGAACTACCTCCACCTGTTCACCTATCGCAATGCGCCGCAATGGCTGGGCAACTCACCGCTCACCATCCCGGCCATCGCCTTTGTCGAATGGTGGTGGGGGCTTGGCTACCACACGATGTTCTTCTTGGCCGGCCTGGCCGCTATCCCGCGCGAGCTGTTTGAAGCGGCGCGGGTGGATGGTGCCAACGAGTGGCAGATGTTCTGGAACGTCACCCTGCCGCGGTTGCGCCCTATCTTCGTCATCCTGGTGGTGCTGCGCTTCGGCACCGCGATGGCCGTGATCGACGAGTACATCATCATGGGTGGTTTCAACCGCGCGTTGCCCACCTACACCTGGACTGTGTATATGTGGCACCTCGCCTTCAACATCGGCGACTGGTTTCAGGGCTATGCCGCGGCCATCGGCTGGATCGGCGCCGCGGCGATGCTCATCGTGGTGGGCTTCCTGTTCTACGTTTTCCGCGATCGTGACTAAGGAGTGTGAGACCTATGAGTGTTGCTGCCGAATCGATCCGCTCAGACCAAGCCGTCGCGACCTACCCCAGACGCAAGCAGGGCCTGCGCCTGTCCACAGTGGCCTTACACGCCGTTCTGATTTTCTTCTGCCTGGTGATCATCTTGCCGCTCCTGTGGGTGGTCTTGATGTCGGTCAAACCGGTGACCGATGCTTATTCGGGCAAGCTGTTGCCCAGCCAGCTTGACCTTACCCATTACGGCTATGCGCTTCAGAGATTGCCTTACATCTGGCGCAATTTCGGC
>JBMFPH010000010.1:0-34225 GCA_049969215.1 Anaerolineae bacterium
GGGAGCGCCGCCTTTTGTCAAGATCCCCTCCACCACCTGGTAACGATCTCTTGGCGCAAGTACTTATCATCCTTGCCCTTTGGGACAGTGTGATTTATAATGAGGATCAAGTTTGCAGGTACGCATGGATAGAGGGGGTTGCACGCCGGGGAAACGGCAATGTCATTACCCGGGCAAGGGATGGAGATTCGCCATACGGCAGATCTTTTGACCAAGCTGCTGCGAGAGATATTCCTCATTGCGCGGCTGATGCTTGACCGCCGCGTACCCTTGTGGGTCAAGCTGATCCCTGTCCTCACCGCGCTGTATATCCTGTCGCCCATCGACTTGAGTCCCGATCCCATCCTGGGGCTGGGACAGTTGGACGACACACTCACCTTGCTGATCGGGCTGAACCTGTTCCTGGCGCTATGTCCGCGCGAAGTGGTGGACCAGCTGCGCCGGGGAGCGAAGCGTGAGGGCACACCCGATTCCGAGGCAGAGGTAATCGACACAACTTATCGTGTGCTTGACGATTGAAGGAGCGGCGGTCACAGGTATCGCCTACTTCTAAGGAAAGGTGGAACAGAAGCATGGTCGATCCGATCCATTATCGCCATCCGCAGGAGGTAGCGGCGCGTCTGGAGGTCTCAGCGTTCACACTCCATCAGTGGACGGAGCAGTTCGCCGACTTCCTGTCACAAGAGGCGCATTCAAACGACGCCGGTCATCCACGCCGTTACACCGACGAAGACCTGGCGACGCTCATTATGGTGAAAGGTCTGCTGAGCGAGGGGCTCAGCCACGATGAGGTGCGCCAACGTCTTAATGAGCTGCGTGCTGCCACACAACCTTCAGAGGCACAGGCCGCGCCGGATCAGCCACAGACGCCAGCGGCCGGCCCACCTGCCCTGCCAATCGCGCCGGCAATTGCCTTCATCAGCGACACGCTACACAATGTCGCCACCAGTCAGCAGGCAGTACTCAACAGCCAGGCGGCGAATCGGGAGCTGCTCGGGGTGGTACTGCAGGATAACTTCAACCTGAAGGAGGAGAACGCACGTCTGCGCGAGCGCATGCTGGAACTGGAGCGTCAGATGGCACAGCTCGGACGCGAGCAGGAGGCGCGCCGCGAGGCGCTGCGTACCGAGCTGGAGGCCAGAATACAAGACCTGCAGCGGATGGTAATGTTACAGTCGCGTTCCGGATGCCTCGGCGGGTTGTTCGGCATCGGCCGCTGAGCGTACGGATTTCGAGGGAGCAGCTGTCATGCGTTTTTTCAGGCTTATGGCGGGCTTCAGCATTGGCCTGGCGCTGGGTTGGACGTTGGCTGTGTTGCTTGTGCCGCAATCCGGTCGTGAGGTACGGCGCCGCCTGCAAGAACGTTGGATGAGAACACTGGAAGAGGCACGCAGCGCGGCCGAGGAGACACGCCGACAAGCCTACATTCGCCTGGCTGAGTTGAAAGCGTCCGAGAGCAGAGAATAGACAACTCTGCACGTCCACGCCTGGCCTGCGGAATGTAGTGAAGAAAGTATTTCTCCTCGAATCGCCCTTTTCCCTTGCTCTCCGTGATGGAAAGGCGCACGGACGTGTCTATCGGAGATAGGATATCCACACGCCCAGCTTGGTCATCTGATCTGCCCGCCTTGCTATGGCGCGCGTTGACCAGTCCACAATTTACCCTCGCGCTTTTGCTCTGGCTGAGTGGCTTCATCGGCCTTAGCCAAATCATCCCACAACCTCTCTATTCTCTGGACGAACCTTTGATGTACAGCCAATGGCTAGCGAGCATGCCTCAGTTCCTATGGCCATTGGTGGATGACCTGCGTTCATTAGGCTTTTTTCATCTGCGCACTTCGGCGTGGTTGCGGCTCCCACTGGCGCTATTGCTTGTCCATGCATTCGCAATGTGCGCCTCTGCGTTACCCGTGGTATGGCAGCGCACCCGGGTTCGGGCCGAATCGAGCGAGCTCCTCGAAAAACGCACGGATGAGGCTCCGCCTGCACTAGGTCGTCTGCTGGGGTTGGCAATATGGTGTGCGGAAGCACCCGAACAGGTGTTCTCACGGGCGATGCAACAGCTGGTACAGGACGGATACACGGTGCGGAGCGATCAGCGCACACAGGTAGGGCTGGCATGGCACTGGCATATGGGTTGGTGGGCGCTTTGCAGCATCTACGTCGGCCTAGCCCTGCTGGCAGCAGGATTATTGCTGCACAGCTGGCTGAGCCGAACATACACGCTCATACTGCAACCCGGCCAAGCAACCTCTGTACCGGGTCTCACAGCTTTTGCACTCCAGCTAGAAGACACCCATATCACCGGAGATCCTCTCGGTCCGCCTGAAGGCGTGGCGCAGGTGCGCATAGCCGACACTGCATCCGGCGATCAAATGGTCACACTGCCCCTCCATGCTGGACGGATGATCGAGGGGATGTGGTGGACGGTGGTGAACATCGTGCCCATGGTAGAGGTGACGGCTAGAGATACGCACGGGGGCAGGGAGTTGGAAATGTGGTCCTTCACACCCACTGCGCACGCTCAATCGCGTGTGCGGCTGTCACTCTTGGGCGAAGGAAATGCCAGCTTCGCCAGCCTTCCTACACAGAACATCACCCTGCGCGTAGGGCGTGCTCCGGACCAGGGTGTGCCGTCGCGCCATTTTGCGCTGAGCTTCTTCTACGGGGTCGAAACCACACCTGCCTGGACCACCACTCTCGGCGATGGGGATGAGGTCATCTTCGAGGGAGTGCGGTACCAAGCTTCTTTGAGCTACGATGTACAACTGCGCATTCAGCAGGGCTTGTGGTGGGGACTGGCAGCGTTTGGATGGCTGGGCGTTGCCGTCGGTGGTGTGCTCCTGGCCTTGCGCCGCCCCGCGTGGTTGGCCGTGCAAGCAACAAAGGAAGCAGAACATTGCCGCCTGATCATCTGGATGGACACGCTCACCCCACAGGCGCTCCCGCCGGAGCGTTTGCGTTCGCTGGGGGTACCCACATCAGTAGGAGATTCCGGCAGATGATGACATACGCAACCTTAGTGTTCACCGCAGGCGGGACGTTGGCTGTGCTGATATGGCTGATAGCTTTCGGCTTGCGTATGCGCTATGTACTCTGTCCTGCGGAGGCGAGTGTGCACCTCCCCACAATCGAGATTTTCACACGCATAGGGCTGTTGCTGGGCACAGTCAGTTGGGGCAGCTACGCAGCACTGACGTGGCCACAACTCCTATGGCGTGTGGCATTGCTGCCCCCAGTGGCACTGGCAGCACTGATGGTGCAGACGAGTTCGGCACGACGGGGCTCTATGCCTCTCGTGGTCTTATGTCTGCACAGCTGCGCGGTGGTTGCCTACGGTGTTGCGTTGGCTCCTCTCTGGATAGGGGGCGGGGCCGGAATGCTCACCACTCCACCGGCGCTTCCTCTGGCAGCTGTCCGCGAGATCGCTGCAGCGACCGCTGCCGGGGCGCTGCTGGCGCATGGCCTACTACTGCCGGTAAGGTGTTATCTGGCACAGCCACCCAATGACTCCCTGGTTGAACATCTAGGCGATGGGACGGTGCGCGTCGCATGGGTGGCTGTGACATTGGCACTAGCGGCTGCTGCTTGGCGTGCCTGGTCGGCATGGGGTGAGGTAGCACGAGCTGATGTTACGGTATTGTTCATCGCGTGGTCACTTCTAACGGCAGCATACCTTCGTCAGATGGTGACCGGGATTACGATGGCACGGATGATTTATGGGCTGGCGTTGTTAGCGTTGGCATTGGTGCTTATGATGCTTGCGTTCATTCCGTGAACGTCTGATCAAGGCTCCGCTCAAGAGTGATTATCTCCACGTAATGGTTTGAGCATGCCATTAATTGCTGCCACACTGAAAAGCTCCTGCGCTATAGATCTCTTTATGCCGCCGGACGCAAGTACTGGGTTTGTTTGCATTTCCTCTGACCTTGTGATAGTTTTGTAGCCAAATTGCAATGTGTGGATAGGGATAGATCCGTGCGATGAGCGGCCCATAAGGGGTCTAGAGGTATCCGATCTGTGGCCACACAACATCCCGCTGTTACATCTTCTACACCTTCCTCTTCAGGGAAAGAAGTCATTGCGACGTCATGGATTGCGCTTCCTGTGGACTGGTTGATGGCCTATCTGCGCTGGCCATGGCTTGCTATGACCTTGGTCCTGATCTGGCTCAACCCAGAGGCAGACCCGGATACGTTTCTGCAGATGTATATCATTGTGGGGCTGGCTGCCTTCCACAATGTGCTCCAAACAGCTGCGCTGTACTTTCGCTTCCATCAATTTTGGATGCGAGCTGTGGGTATCGTGGTGGATCTCGTTGTTGCAGGACTGATTATCCTGATAGCGGGCAGCCGATCGAATCCCCTCTTGCCGATAGCGGTCCTCCCGGTGCTGTATGCTGCCCTGAGTCTTGGGATCCTGGGCGGTTTGTCGGCTGTTGTGCCGATGGCGCTCGTCTACGTCGGTGGTGCTGCCATTAGCCAACATCTCAGCAGCTTGGCCGACATTTATATGTTAATCAGCCACATCACCTTGTTGGTGGTGACGGCAGGTGTGGCAGGTCTCCTTCATTCTGGAAGCGAAGCTGGCGCCAAAGGGGGAAGCATCCCGCTCATCGGTACGCCATCCAAAGATCTAGAACAGCTGCGGCGTGCCTATCGCCATGCCACCGTCGTGCGTCAGATGGCAACCACCCTCAGCGCGACGTTGAGCTATGAACGCGTATTGCGCACGATGTTGGAACTCAGCATGATCGCAATCAGTGAGTCCGACGAGATCAACCCTTCCCTGGTCGGCCTGGTGATGTTATTTGAGCAGGAAGGCAATTTCGAGCAGCTTCGAGTGTATGCCGGCCGCAACATCCCCCGCGTCGACGAAAATCGGCCCGTTTCCGGAAAGAGCGAACTGATTGCCCAAGCCGTGTACAGCGCTGAACCGCGCATTACCGAAGACGTAAGCGGTGATCCGATTTTCGGCCAGCTGCTCTGTATGCGTGAGATCCAATCGGTGTTGTGTGTGCCATTGCGGGCCGGCCTCGATACGTTCGGAGTGGTAGTACTTGGCAGCTCCATCCCTGGTTTCTTCAACGCCGAGCATGCCGAATTGCTCTCTACTTTCTGCCATCAAGCCTCTCTGGCGCTCAAGAACGCGCAGCTATACCAGAACCTGCAATTGGAACAACGTCGCATTTTGGAAAAGGAGTCCGAGGCGCGCCACAAACTGGCTCGTGAGCTTCACGATGGTCCTACACAGTCCATTTCGGCCATCGCGATGCGGCTCAACTATGTACGCATGATGATCGAGAAGCAACAGGCACTGGACAAGGTGATGGAAGAAGTGACCCAAATCGAAGAGCTGGCACGCAGAACCACCCAAGAAATCCGGATGATGCTCTTCACCCTGCGGCCGGTCATCCTGGAGACGCGCGGCTTGGTGGCAGCATTACGACAATATGCCGAACGCTTGCGCCAGACAGACGGGCTGAACGTGCGCGTGGACGCCCAAGGCTATCGGGGGCAACTGGAAAAAGAGGCCGAAGGTGTCATCTTCTCCATCGTTGAGGAAGCGATCGGCAATGTGAAGAAGCACGCGAAGGCACGCAATGTACTGATCCGCCTCCGGGTTGAGAATCACCTGCTGCGCGTGGAGATTCAGGATGATGGCGTGGGCTTTGATGCCGAGGCTGCACGTCTCCGACGAGAAGCGGGGCATATGGGATTACTCAACATGGAAGACCGCGCCGAATACCTGGGAGGTCATTTCGCCATCGAGTCACAACCCGGAGCGGGCACCTGTGTGCGGCTGGAGATCCCCTTGCATCGCTGGAGCACAGTGAGCTAGCACCCCGACGGAGATGGATGCTCGCTGGCAGATCATCGCCTATTTGATTGCTTCTGTGTTATTCCGTTTGGCGTCGGAGCGACTCGATCCCTTCATCAAAGTAAATGTCTCTCGACACCCCACTTGGACGAATTTCGGTTCCCCGTTTCTGCGTTTTGTCTACCATATAGGCTTTCCCTATCTCGCTCTTTTGCTGGGTGCATTGCCTGCCCGTTATCTGGGCTTAGTGGGATTGGAGCAATTGGATGTCGCTCCCGAACTATCCACTGTGAGCGGGATGATGGATCGGATGCGTATCGCCATTGCGTTGCTGCTGCGCTCCTGGTTGCCCCAGTTGGGGCCATGGGCCAGCTTGACCATCCTGATGGCCGGATTGCTGACCGCTACCTGGACACTCTATCGCTACGTGCGTCATTCTACGGGAGGAGACCCTCCATCTTCCGGTATACCGAGCAGTGCCGGTGACGTCACCGCCTTCTCAACGGTGGTGTATGCTGCCGTCCATTGGAGTTTCTATCGTGGCGGCATCTGGTGGCTGGGCAATGACCTCTATCTAGGCCTAGTAGGAGGTGCTGCACTGGTCTTTGTCGAGTGGGGGCTGTGCGCATGGTTGGCGAGACGGCCATTGCAGCGGCTGACCTCCGAACGCACTCTCATCGAGGCCGGTTTGCTCATCGCGACTGCTGCGATCTTCTACTACGTGCCCAACCTATGGCTGCTCATCCCGGTGCACTGGTTGCTGGCGCGTTTGTGCCGGCGCCTCATAGCGGTATCCCCAGATTTGGCGCACGCGGGCAATTGATGCTAAATAAGGAGAAAAAGAGGTTTTAGAGCAGGATACTGCTCATCCTAGGAGGTCAGTAAGACAGCTGTGGCAGAGAACCTATCATCCCAGACGTCCAACGCACCGCGCATTGTGATTGAAAAGGATGGTCCTTACCATGTCTATGGCAATGTGCCATTGGTGCGCAAGCGCCAGGTGGTCTCAGAGTATGGGGAACCCTTGACCTGGCAGAAGGAGGGCCCCATCGAAACCAAAGGCACTTATACCCTGTGCCGTTGCGGGCATTCTGCGAACAAGCCATTCTGTGATATGACCCATCTCTTCGATCCCTTTGACGGCAGCGAAACCGCTGATCTGCGTCCCACGGCCGAGCGCCAAAAGGTCTTCGTCGGCACCAACATTGTGGTACGGCGCGACTATTCGCTGTGCTCCGAAGCGGGCTTCTGTGGCACGCGCTCCAGCACCGTGGAGCAAATGGTGCCCAACACCGATGACACCCACGTGCGTTCACTGGTCATCGCTATGGTAGAGCGCTGTCCCTCTGGCTCGTTCACCTATACCATCGCCGAAGGGGAGCCGGACATCGAGCCGGACTTGCCCCAGCAGATCACGGTGACCACCGAGATCACCTCCGAGGGGGCGATCCAGGGTCCGTTGTGGGTGACCGGTTACATCCCGATTGAGCGTTCCGACGGCCAATTACTGGAAACACGCAATCGGGTCACCCTGTGCTGCTGTGGCAAGTCGAAAAACAAACCCCTGTGTGACGGTTCCCATCGCACAGAGGGGCATCCGTAGCGAGATGGGCAAGAGGCCTCCACAGGGTGCGCACGACCTCGCACGAGAGGTTCGCTAACAGGTGATCTCCTGGCTCACTTCGGCCAGCTTTGCCAGGGCGCGATCCAGCCGTTGGAGCACCCGCTCGCGCCCCAGCACTTCCAGCGTGCCGAACAAGGGCGGAGCGACCAACCGCCCACAAACCGCCACCCGTACCGGCTGGAACAGTTGTCCGGTCTTCACCCCCAGTTGCGCGGCGAGCGCCCGCAGCGCCTGCTCGATGGCATCGTGGGTAAAGGGCTCCACCTGGGCCAGCACCTCACGTGCACGCTGCAACCCGCTGCAGGTCGCTGGCACGTCCGCCTGCTTGGGAACCAACAGCTGTGCATCATAGTCGGGCAACTCTTCCACGAAGAAGAAATCCACCAAGCTGGTCACCTGGTCCAGACGTTCCATGCGTTCCTGGATCAGGGGCACGATGCGCTGCAGCGTCTCGCGCTCGACGTGCCAGCCGGCCCGTTGGATGAACGGCATCAGCCGCTCGGCAAGGTCCTCCACACTCAACTTGCGGATGTACACGCCGTTGAAGTAATCCAGCTTCTGATAATCAAAGGCAGCGGCAGTGGGATTGATACGCTCGATGGTGAAACGCTCGATGATCTCCTCGCGGGTCATAAATTCGGTATGTGCATCATAGCGCCAGCCGATCAATGCCAAATAATTGAACATCGCCTCCGGCAGATAGCCCGCTTCACGAAAGTCGCGCACGTGCACTGGCAGCGCACGACCATCCGGCGCGATCTTCTTGCGCTTACTCATCTTGCCCTTGCCGCTTGGATCCAGCACCACCGGCAGGTGCGCGATGGCTGGCATTTCCCAACCGAAAGCGCGATACAGCTGGACGTGACGTGGCGCTGAAGCAATCCACTCGTCTGCGCGCAAAATGTGCGTAATGCGCATCAAGTGATCATCCACGACATTGGCGAGATGATAGGTGGGATAGCCATCGCTCTTGAGCAAGACGACATCGTCCTGGGTGCTGTTTTCCATGGTGATATCGCCGCGGATCAAGTCGTGGAAGGTGGTATTCCCTTCCAGTGGCATCTTGAGACGAATAACGGCCGGCTCACCCGCGGCCACACGCTCAGCAGCCAGGCGCGGGTCTATCCAACGGCAGCGTCGGTCATAACCCGTAGTGGCGCCGCGGCGTGTCACCTGAGAGAGGTCCTCGCTGCCCTGGCGCTCTGGAGAGCAGAAACAATAATAGGCATCACCGCTTTCGATTAACTGGTGTGCATACTGTTGATAGAGATGGATGCGCTGGGACTGAAAGTAGGGACCATATGGTCCTCCCACCTCAGGACCTTCGTCCCAATCCAGACCCAGCCAGCGTAAGCTTTCCAGCAGATCGGGCAGGGCACGCGGGTCATAACGTTTGCGATCGGTATCTTCGATGCGCAGGATGAAGGCGCCACCGCAATGGCGTGCGAAAAGCCAGTTGAAAAGGGCTGTGCGCAGTCCCCCTACATGGAGCAAGCCGGTAGGGCTGGGTGCGAAGCGCACACGTACTGTCTCACCTTGACTCATATGTGCCCTCTTTGCTACTTGATCCTACCTTTCTGCTTTTGCGCCTGCTCGATCTTGGCCCACGTGTCGCGCAGGGATACCGTACGGTTGAACACCAGTTTGCCGTTTGCCGAATCCGGGTCCACGCAGAAGTATCCCAGGCGCTCGAACTGATAGCGGCTGCCGATGGGAGCCCCCTTCAAGCTCGGCTCCACCCAACAGGAAGGCAACACTTCCAGGGAATTGGGGTTGATGTTCGCCGTGAAATCTTGGCCCTCTGCCACTTCATTGGGGTCTGGTTTGGTGAAAAGATAGTCATACAAGCGCACTTCCGCCTCGATCGCGTGCGCTGCCGAGACCCAATGGAGGGTTGCCTTTACCTTGCGCCCGTCCGGCGCATTGCCGCCGCGCGTTGCCGGGTCATAGGTGCAGTGGAGCTCGGCCACCTCGCCGGTATGTGGATCTTTGATCACATCCACGCACTTGATAAAGTAGGCATAGCGCAGGCGCACCTCACGCCCGGGTGCCAAACGATAGAACTCCTTGGGCGGGTCCTCACGAAAGTCATCGCGCTCGATATAGAGCACACGCGAGAAGGGCACCTTGCGCGTGCCCATGCTGAGGTCCTCCGGGTTGTTGATTGCTTCGACCTCTTCTACCTGCCCTTCGGGATAGTTCAGCAGCACCACCTTCAGCGGGCGCAGGACGGCCATGACGCGCGGCGCCCGTTTGTTCAAATCTTCGCGCACGCAGTGTTCCAGCAAAGCGATGTCCACCACGCTGTTGGTCTTGGCGACCCCAATGCGTTCGGCGAAATTACGGATCGCTTCGGGAGTATAACCACGTCGCCGCAAGCCCGAGAGAGTGGGCATCCGCGGATCATCCCAACCGCGCACATAGCCGCGTTCGACCAAGGCTAACAACTTGCGCTTGCTCAACACGGTATAGGTGAGATTCAGGCGTGCGAACTCGATTTGGCGTGGATGATAAATGCCCAACACATCCAAGAACCAATCATATAGAGGACGGTGATCCTCGAATTCCAACGTGCAGATCGAATGGGTAATTCCTTCGATCGAGTCGGACAGACAGTGAGCAAAGTCGTACATCGGGTAGATACACCATTTGTTGCCGGTGCGATGATGTTCGGCATGGCGAATGCGATAGATGACCGGGTCGCGCATGTTCAGGTTAGGCGAGGCCATATCGATTTTGGCGCGCAGGGTATGCGCGCCGTCCGGAAACTCACCGGCACGCATCCGTCGGAAGAGGTCCAGGTTCTCCTCCACCGAGCGGTTGCGATAAGGGCTTTCCCGTCCAGGTTCAGTCAACGTGCCCCGGTACTCGCGTATCTCGTCCGGGGTCAGATCGCACACATAAGCTTTGCCCAGCTTGATCAGCTGCTCGGCGTATTCGTACAGCTGCTCAAAGTAGTCCGAAGCATAAAACAATCGATCTCCCCAATCAAAGCCCAACCAACGCACGTCCTCGATAATCGACTCCACGTATTCGACGTCCTCTTTGGTGGGGTTGGTGTCATCGAAGCGCAGATTGCACAATCCCCCATATTCTTCTGCCAGTCCGAAGTTCAGGCAAATGGACTTGGCATGGCCGATGTGCAGATAGCCGTTCGGCTCTGGTGGGAAACGGGTATGCACCCGTCCACCAAAGCGATTGGTGCGCAGGTCCTCTTCGATGATTTCCTTAATGAAGTTGGAGGGCGGAGCGCCCTCTATCTCATTGGTCCTTGCTTCACTCATCGTGACCGCACCACCTCCTACCTAGTAGCATCCTGTCCACTGTTGTGGCGGATGTTCATTGTGTGTTAGATTCAACTTAGAGCACCGATCATCTAGAATTCTCGCAACGTGCTCAGCGTAGCGTGGCCAAGCTGAGCTCCACCTGGCGTTGCACTGCCGGCGAACGCCAACGGTCCTGCACACTACCTAGCGCATGGCGCTTAAAACGTCGATGCACCTGCTCCGGTGATACATTGCCCACCAATTGGATGTCCGACTCATTCCAGGTACCATATCCTGCCTGCGCGCAGTACCACAGGTAGCCCACCTCTTCCAGCGCAAAGCCCATCAGCCGTGCCGCAGTGACATCGACCGCCAACCAATCCGTGCTCGCCAGTGCGACGCGCCAATCCACCGGCTCGCCATCACTTGGGCCATTGCCTTCCATAGCTTCAAAGCCGTCCAGCACTGTGATATGCGGGTACAGGTGCTTTGCCAGGGTGAAGAGATTCAGATGGATTACCGGGAAGCCCTGATGCACTGCTGCCTTGCTGGAACGCCCCACATTACCGAAGAATAGCTCCTTCAGATGAGCGACAAAGTGGCTATCACGAATGGCCGCCGGCAATGTGAGATACATTCCCTCAGCGGCATGGATCACGCGGCCCGTCCAGCTCGAGCGCGGTGCACCGGTATGGCGATCAACCGAGGAGAGCCGGCTGATCAAGCTCCCCATGATCATGTTTTTGAGGCCCAACGTGACCAACACAACGTCATGGGTCTTGGGTATCGCCAGCGAGATGCGCAGCTTGCCCTGCACCGCCATACGGCTTGCTTCAAGGGGGCGCGGTCGCAGCCGCCAGTCAAAAGCGCTCAAGGTAACCGACTCGTCGGCGTTGAGGTCTACTAGCCGGACTGCGGGATATTCGTCAGGGAGAGTCTGGTAACCGTTGCGCCGGAAAGCTTCCCACGTGCTGCTGAGCGCCGTGCCATCCGCGACTACGATAGGCACATCGGTACGCCGGCGCAGCCAGTCCAACACGGCCCGTACCGCATCCACGTGGGTCACCGCCAGTGGGTTATCGGCGCAGACGAGGTTGGGCTTGACCAGAATCTCGTCCACCTGCAACAAGGGTTCGATGTCCGCCGCGATGGCATCCAGGGCTGCCACTATGTTCTGACGACGATCCTCTCCCCTAACCAGACTCACCCGACTTGCCATTTGCATTCTCCCTTTCTAATCAACCAACCCATTCCGTTTTAGCTCGGTGCTTGATACGTCCTTTGCTTGCGCCCAGGTTACTGGATGCCATAAAAACGCTTGGCACCATCCACCGTGTTGCGCAGCAACATCGCAATGGTCATCGGTCCCACTCCACCCGGCACAGGGGTGATGGCGCCGGCCACCTCTTTGACCTCATCAAACGCCACATCTCCTACCAGGCGGTGGCCTCCGGGCTTATTCGGATCGGGAACGGCATTGATGCCCACATCGATCACGGTCGCGCCGGGTTTCACCCAGTCGCCACGCACCATCTCAGGGCGCCCTACCGCTGCGACCAAGATGTCCGCTCGGCGCACCACACCGGGCAGATCACGCGTGCGCGAGTGGCAGATCGTCACCGTCGCGTTGCGATGGAGCAGCAACATCGCGACCGGTAGTCCCACAATGTTGCTGCGCCCCAGCACCACCGCTTCCTTACCCTCAATGGGGATGTGCATGCGGTCGAGCAGCTCGATGCATCCGCGCGGGGTGCAGGGTACGAACAGCGGCTCACGGCGCTTCATCGAAAGGCGACCAATATTGAGTGGGTGGAAACCGTCCACATCCTTTTCAATGCTGATGGCGCCCAGGATTTCCTCTTCATCAATGTGTGCGGGCAAGGGTAACTGGACCAAAATGCCGTGTACCTCGGGGTTGGCATTCAGGTCGCGCACGATCTGAAGCAGCTCCGCCTGACTGATGTTTTCCGGCAGGTCGTATCCGAACGAGGTGATCCCCACCTCGGCGCACGCTTTCTTCTTGCTGCGCACGTACGTCTGAGAGTCTTTGCGTTCTCCCACCAGGACCGTGGCCAATCCCGGCACCTTGCCATACTTGGCCTTCATCTCCTCCACTTCCGCTTTGATCTCGGCCCGAATCGTCTCTGAGATCGCTTTGCCGTCAATGATTTGGGCGGACATTTCATGTTCCTCCTTGATGCATGCAATTATTGGGGTGCTCTTGGGAAGGTTTCAAAGAGATTTCTCACATACGACCGGAGAAGCAAACCCTGCGCAGCCCGTACCCGGCCGCATTATAACATGGCTCTCCTCGATGCGGCAACATAAAGAGTGAAGGGTGTGTTTCAAATTTGGAGGTGGGTTGAAGTGGTAACCCAAGATTGCGAGGTGAACCGAACCGCGACCGTCAGGGAGCGGTAATCATCGCCGCGCGTAGGGGCGACTCGCCGGTCGCCCCTACGCGCGCGGCTCGGTTCGAACCCCACCTCTCCCCAAAAGTGAAATGCACCCAAGAGTGAACGGGTGTATTTCAGTCCGAAGGCAAGCCAACTTGCGCTCATCTGAAAGAACCCGATTACCCCAGCTCTTCTCGCACGGCGTAGATGGGCTTGTTCTGACTCTCAAAATAAGTGCGCACAACCAGCTCGGCCAACAATCCCATCAACACCAGCTGCACACCCACCGTGAACAACATGATGGCGAGCAAGAGCAGCGGACGCTCGGTCAGTGACATCCCGTAGAAAAACTTGAGCGCGGTCAAGTACAGGCCGATCGCCGTCCCCAACACGATGGCGATCAGGCCCATCAGCCCGAAGATCTGGATCGGGCGCGTTGAGTAGCTCAACAGGAAACGCACGGTGAGCAAATCCAGGATCACCCGTATGGTGCGCCCGATGCCGTACTTGCTCTTGCCATAGCGCCGGGCGCGGTAGTTGACCGGCACCTCGGCGATGCTCACCCCGTAATAGCTGGCGATGGCCGGCACGAAGCGATGCATGTCGCCGTAGAGGCGGATCTCGCGCGCCACATCGCGGCAGTACGCCTTTAGGGAACAGCCGTAGTCATGCAGGTACACCCCTGTCACCGTGGAGATCGCCCAGTTGGCGATGGCAGAGGGGATGCGCCGCGTGAAGAAGGTGCCCAATCCCTCCTTCCAACGGTTGACGCGCCAGCCGCTTACCACATCATAACCTTCCTCCATTTTGGCCAGCAGACGCGGAATATCACCCGGTGGATTCTGCAGGTCGGCGTCCATTGTGATCACCACATCCCCGCGTGCCCGGTCGAATCCGGCTGCGAATGCGGCCGTCTGGCCGAAGTTGCGGCGCAGCCGAACGACGCGCACGCGCGGGTCGCGCCGATGAATCTCCGCCAGGCGGGTGAAGCTGTCATCGCGGCTGCCATCATCCACTGCGATGATCTCAAAACTGCGCCCAAGGGACTCCAGCGTGGGGATCAGCTCGGCAAAAAGGTGTGGAATGTTCTCGGCCTCGTTGTACACGGGAAGGATAACCGATAGTTCGAGTGTAGAAGATGTGCTCATACTCTACTCCACAATGATGGTGGTCAATTCGACAGCCGAGCCCAGCGAACGGCCACGTTCATCCCTTGCTTCCAACCGCGCGCCGGTCTCAGGGTCGTAAACGCCCACCAAGACCGGATAGTGTCCAGGTGGGATGTTTGGATCGAGCGAGACGCGAAACTGGCCAACGCCAGCCTGCGGCGGACGCCATTCGTCGGTGCGCAGCCGGCACACCGGGTCGTCGTCATGCTGACCCCAAATGCGCTCGCTTTCCACATGGACAAAGGCGCGATAGCGCACGTTCATCGGTGCGAGCGCTTGCCAGTACAGAGCGAGCTCCAGGCGCTCGCTCGGTTTGAGGCGCGTGGTGCTGATGTCATATCCGCGCAGCAGCAACTGCTCCCCCCAGATGATATGCGACGGATGTTCGCCTTGCGAATCCTGTGTGTAACGCGCTGGTGTGGCCATGTGGTCGTAGAGCGCCCGATAGTCGTCCAGCCGGTACACAGTGGGAGCCGCCGACTCAGCACTATTACGTTCCCACATCAAGAGCCGCGGCTGATCGTCCACCAGGACGACCCGCGTCAATCGATAGCCCTGCGCAGGCAGTCGGTCGATCTCGGCAGGCAGACCGCGCGCGCCCATCGCCACAAAATAATTCTGCGGATCCTCGAAACATGAACGCGGCGTCTGAAATGTGTACCAGATGGGCACGGCGAACGATTCTTTGATGGTGCGAAAGTCGCCGCGCAGCACTCCCTGGGCATAGAGCACGCCGACCACCTTCCAGCCGCTCAGCCGCGGATTGCTGACCAGCTTGCGTGGACGCGGCAGCTCACCATAAACCAGACGGTATAAGGAGAAGTCGGCATAACGCGCGTTCGCCTCGGCGCGCCAATAATCCGCCACTGTGCCCAGATATTGCAGATGCTCGTAAAACAAGATGGCACCGGAGCAGGCACTGAGGAGTCCAACTAGCGCCCATCGCGCCACCTTTCCCCAATGGCCTTGCAGCCACATCCAAACCGCCAGGAAACCCCATCCGGCTAACAGCATCCAGAAGGGATATACATTGCGGATGTGCGTAGCAGCGTCGCGTGCGAAGAAGGCGAGCGCCACATAGGGCACACCGAACCAGAGGGCCAGGCTTCTGATATGGAACGCGACCCGGTTGGAGAGGACTACCGCACCGATGAGCAGCCCATAGGGCAGCAGCGCCATATTGAACGCACCCCATTCCCACAACGTTGGCCAGAGCCATGTGGTTACAATGGCCACCCCGGTGATGGCCGCCAGCCACGCACCAGCACGCCCCACGCGACGCAACGCCCCAAAAAGTGCCACAGCAGAGAAGAACACTACCCATGGAGTATAAAAACGCGAGCTGTACTCGCTCTCGAGCTCCAGCAAATCAGCTGCTCGATTGTACAACCAAGCGGTGCCGACGCGCTCCGTCGCGAAGTACTCGACCGCGCGCGGGAAATAGGGATCCCGCACGAAGGGCACATAGAAAGCTGCCGCCAGCGCGAGGAATAGCACCCCGCCAGCCAGCATCGCCAGACGCACATGCCGCCACAGCGACCGTCGCCGCCAGAGTGTCAGCGCCATCATCCCCACAAAAGGTGGCACATAGAGGATCATGTTGGGATGCGCGACCAGCCCGATCCCAAGCAACCCCCATCCAACTATCAGCCAGGCGCCCGCATTCTGCTCGGATGTATCGCGCGACTCGTAGAAGCGCCATGCACACCATGCTACCAGCACGGCCCACAGCACGATGATGCTGGGATTCTCGACGTGGCGCGCATAAGCGATCAGCAGGCCGTTGACCGCCACCAGCGCGGCGCCGACCAGGCCCACCCCGGCGCCAGCCATACGCCGCCCCAGCATGAAGACGGCCAGCACGGTCAGGGTGCTGCAGAGGGCGAAGGGTGCGCGCGCCAGTCCCTCGTTGATCCAGCCGTGGGTCAGCCATAGCGCCGCCGGGATCAACCAGTGGATGGGCCCTTTGCTGTCCAGAAAGGGGGCGTATTCCTCCCCCTTCATCGCGCGCACTGCCAGCACCATGTTTTCGATTTCGTCCTCGTGGAATTCGGCGTATCCCAAAGCGTCCCAGCGCAGATAGATCGCCACGATCAAAATGGCCACCAAACCGGCCAGAGTCGCACCGCGCGGCCAATGCCATCCGGTGGGCGTGCCGTTGGACCTCAACGCTGAGAACACCAGACCACCCAGCGTCACCACGTCCAGCGCGACGAGCACCTGGATGAGGTCGAACGGCTGGGGCCAATAGACCGCTGCCAGCAAAGCGGCCGAAGCAAGGGCACAGGAGAGCCCGCCGAGCAGCACGATGCGCTCGATGCCATCTTGAGTCCCCAGCCAATTCAATCCCCACAGCCAGGGCAGTCCGGGCAACACAAAGAGCAACGCCAGGCCAGCCAGCAGCCGCAAAGCCTCAGGGGCATTGGTCAAGATCACCCCGTTGGCCAGCACGGTTGCACAAAACAGCGTTGTCCGAGAGACCAAGGCACGATGCATCATCCTTCCTCAACAACCCGATAGCCATGGGCACCGCGCAGCAGATAAGCGACGCCGCCGACCACGCCGGGTGCTACAGTGCCGATGAAATAGACCAGCAGAGATAGCGACAACGCCACCGCCTGCGCCGTGCCGGCTTGGGTGAACAGGTACACATAAGCCCCCTCGCGTACTCCCAGCCCGGCAAAGGAAATGGGCGCGATGAGCACCACCGAGGTGATAGGCACAAAGATTAAATAGTAAGCAAGCGGTAGACCCATGCGCAACGCATAACCGAGAAGTACGTTCATCGCGATGAGCAGGATGTTGAAGCTCACCCCCACTCCGAAGGCGCGCAACAGTGCCCCTCGACTGTAGCTCTGCAACGAGCTGACCAAAGCGTACACTGGGCGGATCGCCAGCAGGCGGGCGAAGAGCGGCAAGCGTTTTGCCAGCCCATCCCACAGCGGCTTTGCAGAGATGATCCAAGCTACCAGCAAGCTGACACCGAAGATAACCACGGTGAAGATGGCAATTTGCGCTGGGATCAGCCACCAGCTGAACAGCAATGCAACCAGCGCAATTGCCTGCAGCGCAAAGAGACCCATAAAGCGGTCGACCAGCACTGTGCTGATCACCTGGGCACTCTGACCCGTGCTGCGTGAGAGCTCATATGCCTTGATGGCATCGCCACCAATGCCGCTGGGCAACAGGTTAGTAAAGAGGAAGCTGATGAACCACAGTGCGGTCAGCTCTTTGAGTGAAGCCGAAACGGCCTGGTCGCGCAACAGAATCTGCCAGCGCACCGCACGCACGGCCACGCCCAACATAGAGACAACCAATGCTGCCGCCAGATACCAAGGATCGGCGCTTTGCAACACGCTCCAAAGTGTTGCTAAGTCCACGCTGCGCACGATGAGCACGATCAACACAATACTGACCATGATGCGCAGCGCATTGAAGACTTGTTTCTTATATTTTTGCCACGCGTTTCTCATCTGCCGCCCAATAGGATCATGGATTGATGAGTGCCTGATACGCTGCGGCCGCGGCAGCCCACTCTCCCGCATTGGCCAGAGATTCAGCCGCCTCGGCACGTGCCCCCTGCCAACGCGGCTGCCGTGCCACCGCTTGCCGGTAAGCATATACTGCTTCCTCAAAGCGTCCTGCCGCCACATATGCCTCGGCTAACACAACGTAACCCCCCGGAGAAGCGGGATCATCCGCCACCATCGCTTGGTATGCGGCGATCGCTTCGGACAAGCGCCCAGATGCACGCAAGACATCCCCCAAGAAGAAATACGCCGCCGCCCGCGCCACCCGCGCATCCGGTTGCATCAGTCCTTGGGCAGTCATCCGTTCCGCCCATTCCGGTGCTGCCGTCACCGCCTGACGCATCAGATCGATAACTGCTTCCCTCAACACGGCGGCCTCATAGATGGGCAGCACAGGTTCGGAGATCACCAGACCAGGGAATTCGACCGGACGCACTGCTGCCACAGGATGCGGATGAAAGCGGGTCACCGTCCACACACGCCCACCGCTGGCGCGCATACCATCTACCCGTCGGGGCAACGTCGCCACCAGCATGGCCGGCGTCGTCAGCTCAGCCGGCCCACGGTAATAATAGCCCAGATAACGTCCCGTGTCGAACAATGCATCGCTGATGATTACATCACCTGGACGTGTCTGCGCCGTCAGATAAGCGGCAGCTTCCCGCCAGGCAGTGCGCACAGGCCGGTAGACCTCAGGTAAGTGCAATGCACTGAGCATGATGAGCAAAGCAGCTACGACAGCAAAAGCGTTTCGACACCAGCTCAGCTGTATCCGGGCCAAAGATTGCGCCAATCCCTTGATGCCTTGCCCTACCATGATGAGATAGAGCGGCAGCAGGAAGGCGTAGCGTGCGTGCCGGACGCGTGGGTCGCCTGAGAGCGCCGCCAAGCTCAGCGGTAATGCCAGCCATAGACCACCCAACACGGCGAGATGCCATTGGCGCACGTTCTGCCTCTCTGGTGTGCCAACCGCTGTGTACAGCAGCCCGCTGAGCCAGAAAGCGAACCAGAGCCAGGGTGTGGCATTCCCGCCCGGTCCCAGCGCGGTGATCGCTTGTGTCAGGAAACCGGGCAATGTCGCTATGCTGCTACTCGGCGAGCTAGGAGCAGGCACGGCGAGGCGCAAATGCACCATCTCCCACACTACGGGCCACCACGGAAGATAGAGCGCAACAGCTAAAGCGATGCTGGTGACGAACCCGAACATAGCCGGGCGAGTCGCCGTGCGTGTCGGCTGTGCCAGACAATACATCACCAGCCAGATGGCGTGCACAACCGGCAACACCAGGCCCACATAGACCGTGTACATGCCCGCTGTCGTCGCCAGGGCATAGGCCAGCCACCATCCGCGACGGCGCGAACGCAAAGCACGGGTAAGCGCCCATGTGCTCAGCACTCCGAACAGCAGGAAAAGCGCATGCATGCGTGCCTCACGGCTGTAATGCACCGCCACCGGGCTGAGAGCCAACAAGAGTGCTGCCACTAATCCAATCTCTCGACCCAACCACTCACGTGCCAGCCGCCAGGTGAGCGCCACCGCCAGCACACCGACGAAAGCGGAAGGCATACGCCACAGCCAATCCGTGGCGGCAGAGGGCGGCCAGGCGACCCAGTCGAGCAGTCGCGCTATTGCGCCGACCAAAAGGTAGTAACCTGGTGGGTGAATATCACTGGCTGTCTGGCGCAGCATGGCGGCGAGTGGCAGGCTCGCCTGCAAGGCAGTGAAAATCTCGTCCTCCCAGAGGGACTCGGCTGCCAGAGCGTGGATGCGCAGCCAAAATGCCAACAAGAGACCCAAAGCTATTATGGTGAAGTGGAGTTTTACGGGTACCTTTTGTGGAAAGAAGCTCATCTTATGACGCTCACGGGGGACATCATAGCACAACGCTCCCGATCAACCAAGTATCCGCAGACAAACGCCTGGCACATTTCCACTTTCTGTTGGCCTGGATGACCAAGGCAATGGATGGTGTGTAGTCCGTGCGAGGATATTACGAGGTTCGCACACCTCCATGGTATAATTGGTATCCTGATCAGCCAGTTGGTGGACCAAGTCATAACGTGTATTTGATCAGGAGTGTCCCCCATGCTTGCCAAAGTTACCTCTTGCGCCGTGGTCGGTTTGGATGGCGCTTTGATCCAAGTGGAAGTTGATATCACCCGTGGGCTGCCCAACACCACCATTGTTGGGCTGCCCGACGCTGCGGTTAACGAGAGCAAAGAACGTGTGCGCTCCGCTGTGCGTAACAGCGGCTTCTACTATCCGGGCACGCATGTGACGGTCAACCTGGCGCCTGCCGACCTCCGCAAAGAGGGACCCGCCTACGATTTGCCCATCGCGTTGGGGGTATTGATCGCCTCGGAACAGATCGTTGCCGATGTAGATAGTGCCATTGTGGTGGGTGAGCTCTCCTTGGACGGGACGGTGCGCCATGTGAGCAGCGTGCTTCCTATGGCCGCTTCGGCGCGCGAACAGGGCCTCACCACGCTCTATGTGCCCGCCGATGATGCTGCCGAAGCCAGCTTGGTAGAGGGCCTGACTGTTTATCCGGTGCCGAGCTTGCTTGCGTTGGTAGACCACCTGACTGGCCACGCACGCCTTCAGCCATACGAGCGCGAATCTCCCCTGTTCGATCAGAATAATGAAGCGCCCTACGTAACCGATCTGGCTGAGATCAAGGGCCAGGAGCACGTCAAGCGCGCGCTGGAGGTTGCCGCTGCCGGTGGACACAATATGATGATGGTCGGACCACCCGGCACGGGCAAGACGTTGCTGGCGCGCGCCATGCCGGGTATTCTCCCACGACTGACATTGGAGGAAGCGCTCGACATCACCCGCATCTATTCCGTGGCCGATGCGCTACCGCGCGGTGAGCCCCTGATTCGTCATCGCCCTTTCCGCGCACCTCATCATACCATCAGCTATGCTGGGCTGATCGGTGGGGGGCACTGGCCACGCCCAGGTGAGATCAGCTTGGCGCATCGCGGCGTCTTGTTCTTAGACGAGCTGCCCGAGTTCGGTCCACGGCTGCTCGAAATGCTGCGTCAGCCTCTGGAGGATCGCGTGGTCTCGATCAGTCGTTCCTCCGGCGCGCTGACCTATCCGGCGAACTTCACCTTGGTCGCAGCGATGAATCCTTGCCCGTGCGGCTACTATGGCGACCCAGAAAAGGAATGCACCTGTTCGCCGGGTATGATCGCCAAGTATCAGAAACGCATCTCCGGGCCATTGTTGGACCGCATTGATATTTACGTGGATGTGCCGCGCTTGCACTATGACAAGCTCAGCAGCGACCGACTTGGGGAGCCGTCTAGCACAGTACGGGCACGCGTAGAGGCAGCACGCCAGCGCCAGCGTGAGCGTTTCGAACGCCTGCAACGTGAACGTCAAGCTGCCGGTATAGCGCAAGACGTGCGACACGGTGTATCCCTGCAGTGCAATGCTGATATGGGACCTGCCGAGGTGCGCATGTTCTGTCGCGTGGACGAAACCAGCAATCAACTGCTTAAAGCTGCGGTGGCCCAGCTGCAGCTCAGCGCTCGTGCTTATCACCGCATCCTCAAAGTAGCACGCACCATCGCCGATCTGGCTGGCAGTGAAGAAGTGCGAACGGCCCACATTGCCGAGGCGATCCAATATCGCCCACGTCGGCTGCTGCTGTGACCAATGAGAGATCTCCAGGGACATTTTTGGGCGGTTGCGTATCCTGTCGGGCAATGTGGTGTTATAAGCTGTGGAATACGCTAAAAGTCACAAATATAAGTGGAGCAACTTGTACAGATCGTACGTTGATCCAACCAGATTGCCCAAACGGGCGATTTAAGAGAACAGGAAAGGAGAGGATCAAATGAGCGAGACACGAAGTGCTCCAGCGTTTCCCGGCATTGCCCGTGTGACCTTTATCATCCACTTCATTGTTGCACTTGTCATCGGTGTGCTGCTGCTGTTGATACCGGTCACATTCGGGAGCTGGTTTGGTTATGCCGAATCGCCAAGTGTGGAGTCGGTAATACGTGCCTTTGGCGCGATCCTCCTCGGCCTTGGTGCAGGCACTTCACTGTGCGGCATCTTCGCAAGCCGTTGGGAGCCGGTGGAGTACGTCGTGCGGGGCGAGATTGCCTACTTGGTACTCCAGACAATTGTCTTCGTCGTATCGGCAATCATCGGCAGCGGCCCCCTGACCGGTAACATCGTCTTCGCGATCATCTCCGTCATTCTCTTGGTGCTCTTCATCATCAGCTGGGTAAGCCGGCCGAAGTAACCGTTACTGCTGCCCTGCTACGTCGTCCATAGATCATCTGAACACCCCCGGCCGCAGGCTTCTGGCGGGGAGAGATAGAGATTTGCGTCTTTTCAACAGCCTACTCCCACTCTGCCGGCGGCCGGCGATAGCGTTTGATCAAGGCGCGACGACGTTTTTCCTCTTGGCGTGCCGCGCGGGCAGCTGCACTAGGACGTGTGGATTTGCGCGCTTTAGGTTGTGCACTGGCCTTGCGGATCAGCGCTGCGAGTCGCCGGAGGGCATCCTGGCGATTTGCTTCCTGACTGCGATAACGGCGCGCATCAATAACCAGCACACCCTCTTGGGTCATCCTTCTGCCGGCCAGACGCATCAGGCGTTCTTTGATCTCTTCTGGTAGGGAAGAACTGTGTCGCGCATCGAAGCGCAATTGCACCGCGCTGGAGACCTTGTTGACATTCTGACCACCCGGGCCGGAAGCACGGATGAAGTCCCACTCCAGCTCATCCTCGTTCAAACTGAGCCATTCAGTAACGGGGATCATAGGTGCCCATTCGAACTAGCTTGGCCGCTCCAGCACACTCTCCACAACCCGACGCAGCTCTTCCAGAGGATAGGGCTTGTGCAAGAATCCATCCGGCCTCTGCCCCTCCAGGCGCTGGAGCACCTCCTGTAAGCTATAGCCGCTGGTGAGGATAATCGGGACATCGGGCCGGATAGAGCGCAAGGCTTGATACGTGCTCACCCCATCTTGGCGCGGCATGGTCAGATCGAGGATAACACAGCCAATCTCAGCGGCATGTTCCTGGAACAAACAGATACCTTCCTCTCCGTCGCTCGCCGTGAGGGCCTGGAGACCCATCAGGCGCAAAGCATCCGCTGCCAGCTCGCATACCATATCCTCGTCGTCGATCACCAGAATGGTGCCTGTTGAGGAAGTTTTCCCTTCTACTTCTGCCAAAGCAACAGGAGCTAACGGAGCAGGGGCAGATGACTCACTAGATTGCGCAACCGGTAAGAGGACCCGCACCGTGGTACCGTGTCCTGGCTGGCTGTCCACCACGATGGCGCCGTGGAGTGTGCGCACGATACCTTGCACTGCCGCCATTCCCAGCCCGCGTCCGGTGAACTTGGTAGTGAAGAAGGGTTCGAACATACGCTCCCGTGTGCGCTCATCCATGCCGCAGCCCGTGTCGCTCACTTCTATAAAGACATAGGGGCCTGCGGGTGGCTTCTCCTCCAGACAACTGCGCTGCAGATACTCCTGATCACATACCTGTGCCCCAGTTCGCAATGTGATTACCCCGTGTCGCTCGCCGATCGCTTCAGAAGCATTGGTGACCAGGTTCATAATGACCTGCTGCATCTGACCGATGTCGGCGCGGATAAGTGGAAGCTGTGCTGCCAACTGGAGATCGAAAGTCACCGAGCGCGAGACAGCGGCACTGAGCATCGCGCGATTTTGCTCGATCAGCATGTTAAGGTCGACATCTTGGACGATAAACTGGCCCTTGCCAGCATAAGCCAGCATCTGACGCGTGAGATCGGTGGCGCGCTTGACCACCTGGAGCGCAGACTCGATGTGCCAGCGCACACTCGCTACATTGGTGATCTGTTGTTGCGCCATCTCAAGGTGGCCTTGCATTGCCGTCAGCAGATTATTGAAGTCGTGGGCGACACCACCCGCCAGCACTCCCAAGCTCTCCATCTTCTGGGCATGCAACAGGCGACGCTCGAGCTGCAGACGTTCCTCTTCCGCCCGCTTTTGCTCGGTGATATCGATCAGGACACCCTGGTGAAGGCGTGGCTCACCTGTTCTCGCATACAGTATGTTGGCAACCTCGTGCACCCACACAATGCGTCCATCGCGCGCGATTGTGCGATACTCGCAGTTCATCGGAGCGCCGCCGGCGCGCATCGTCTCATACGCTGCAAGGACGCGTGCGCGATCGTCAGGATGCAAGCAGCGCTGCCAAAGATCGGGTTGCGCGATCCATTCCTCCGGTGTGTATCCTAGCATCGCGGTCAGCTGAGGGCTGATGTAGAGCGTCGTGCCCACCTCGTCCAGCAGGCTGAGGTACACTACCACCGGCACTTGTTGCACCAGGGTGCGGAAACGCTCCTCGGTCTCTTGTAGGGCCGCGGTGCGCTCACGCACCTGCTCTTCGAGCACAGCCTGCTGGCGCAGCTGGGTGACTACAAACGCGCTGCCGATGCCGGTCAGCAGAAGTCCAGCCAGTCCGATCAGCCATCCTGCGCGCATAGGATAGGCACTGTAGAACCCATCTCCTGGACAGGCGATGATCGCCCAGGCACGCCCGAAGACAAAAACGGGGTGAACAGTGGCCATTACTGGTGCCTGAGAGGAATAATCGGCCTCAATACGGCACCGCTCAACCGCGTTGCTCGGATATGCTGCCAATAGCAACGGCTCTTGCGAGGATGCTAAATCCATCAAGCCAATCTGCACGTCCTGTTCACTGGGCATATAGCGCGACAGGAGCTGGTCCAACATAGGTTGTAGGTTTATCACTCCGATGATGAACCCCCGCACCCGTTTCTCGGTTGATCGATCTCCCTCGGCGTCGTCCAAGACAGGTTGGTAGACCACTACACTTTTCTGCCACACGCTGCCTTGTACGGTCACTAGGGGATCCGTAGCAGTGACCAGCCCCGTGCGCATTGCTGTTTCCAGTGCGGCACGTTGGACAGGATCTGCCCCCAGGTCAAACCCCAGCACATCCCGGTTTGTGGCCAGCGGTTCGATGTAATAGATGGGATAGTATTCCGTTCCGTCTGACCCGCGCGGCGCTGTCTCACGCGTGGCACGCTGAAATATGGAAAAATGCTCCAGCCCATCCCGCCGTGCCCGCGTTTCGTACACTGCCTTTTCGATGGAAGGCACACGCGGTACCCACCCTATTGCCTGCACACCGGAACCCGCCATCAGAGGTGCGGTGAAGGTGTGAAACTCCTGAAGTGTCACCTGCTCGCTTCCTTGATAAAAGCGCGCGGTAGTGGCTAAAGCGCGGCGCAAACTGAACAGATGGTCGCGCACCAGAGCCGTGCGCGTCTCGGCCAAGCGCTGAAATGCCAACCAGCGTTGATAGCGTTCGCCCTCCGTGATATGCAGCACACCCAAACCGGTCAACACCAGTCCGAATGTGACAGCGAGAGCGACTGCTCCGTAGCGTGGCCAGCCCGCAATTCGACGGATAACGCGTTTTTCATGCCACTGCAACAGTGCCAGGAGCACTGAGAAGATCAAAAGGGGAGACAAAGTGACCAGGGTGGGCAACAGACGGCTGCGTTCCACACGCACATTCCATTCGGTAGCGTCCACATCTATGCCGACCGCCATTAGCACGCGGCCGCTTTGTGGGTCGAGTACAGGGGCTAGAGCGGAGACGAAGGTACCATATTCGTCTGAGTGCGGACCCATAGGGGCTGGTTCGCCCGATTGAAGCACGGCGAAGTCCTCGGGCGAGGGTTGCTCATAAACCGTTCCGGGCGGTGATGCCCATGGATCATCTTCGGCGAGACTTTCCGGCCCGAAGACGATGTGGCCGTCGCGCAGCGCCATCGTGTAGATGCTGCGCTGTCCCACGTAGCGACCGTAAGCGACCAGCTGGGTACGCAGGCGCTCGAAGGCGGGTGTGCCCTTGTCAGCGGCCGTGAAGGTGAGCGATTTGGCCAGATCCGGATCAACCGTCACCGCAATCTGATGTGCCTGATAGAGCAGCTGCTCGCGCATGTGCCTTTCCATTTGATTGGCGTACCAATTGGTGGTAAGCCATCCCAGCAGCAGGATCAGCGCGAAAGTCAGCGCTAACAGCAACAGGTGCCATTTCGCTGCCATCCAACTCAAAATATTCTCACGCATCGTCCCGCATCGTCCCTCTACCCAATCGAAACCCCTCCCGCAGAACCATGTCATTCTATATGCTACCACATAATAATACACCTTCCAATAGGAAATCTTTCCCAACCTCTGCAGTCCTGGTGGATGGCAAATGCAGGGTGCGAACACACCTGTCGTGGTGATAGGATATCTGGATTGTGCTTATGATGGGCGCGGAGTGGATCCGTGTGTCTGAGCGCGTAAAGTGCAGGCAAGTCGGTAAAGATCCCCATAGGCACGTGCCGAGGTCTGCCAAGAGAAATCCTGCTGCATGCCGCGTCGTTGCAGATTACGCCAGATGTCGGCATAACGATAGGTCTCTACGGCGCGCACTACCGCGGTGTACAGTGCCAGCGCGTCATACGGTCGAAAGAGGAAGCCAGTGCCTTTCTGGGCAGCCGGATCATAGTCTTGCACCGTGTCCACCAGACCACCTACCGCGCGCACCAGCGGCACACTGCCATAGCGCATCGCGATCATCTGCCCCAGGCCACACGGCTCGAAGCGCGAGGGCATCAGGAAGATGTCCGTCCCGGCATAGATGCGGCGTGCAAGGGGGGTGCTAAAGGTCAAGAACACGGCTACCCGCCCGGGATAGCGCCGCGCCAGCTCCAAGAAGAAACGGTGGTATCGTTCCTCACCGGTGCCCATCAGCACGAACTGGATGTTCAGATGCTGCAGCATTGGTTCCAGCATCGCCTGGATCAGGTCAAAACCCTTGTCGTCCACCAGTCGGGAAATGGCGCCGAGCAGGGGGGCATCAGGTAGCACCTCCAGGCCAGCGTAACGCTGCAGAGCTGCTTTGTTCTCCGCACGCTGTTCTAGCATTTCCACCGTGTAATGGCGCGCTATATAGGGGTCGCTGGCAGGGTTGTAGTCCTCCACGTCCAGTCCATTCAAGATACCAAATAGCCGATCCTGGCGCTGCCGTAACAATCCGTCCAGGTTTTCCCCGAATTCAGGGGTGAGGATCTCACGGGCATAGGTGGGGCTGACCGTGCTGATTACGTCGGCATAGGTGATGCCCCGCGCCATGAAGTCCACCACCTGGCCGTCGCGGGCGCCATCCGGACTGGCGGTGAACTCGTACTCGGCAATGCCGGCGATTTCCAGCACGCGCCGGCCAAAGATGCCCCGAAAAGCTAAGCTGTGGATAGTGTATACGCTGGCCGTCCGGGCGAAGAAGGGATCCTGGGCATATGTGGTCTTGAGCCAATTGGGCACCAATGCCGTCTGCCAGTCATGGCAATGGATCACATCCGGCTGCCAGCCCAGTTGACGCACTCCCTCCAGCGCGCCGCGACAGAAAAAGATGAAGCGTTCCGCGTCGTCGGGGTACATGTAGAGGCCTTCGCGTTCGAAGTAACGCGCATTTTCCACGAAATAGATGGGCACATCGCGTGCCAGGCGCCCCTCGCGCAGCTGTCCGGGTTCGGTCCGGTTGTCCATTGGCACTCTGAAAGTGGTCGGGAGCAACGTAAGGTTGAAGCGGTGTGGGTCAATGCGACCGTAACGTGGCATAGCAACCCGGATGTCGTGGCCCAATGCGCGGACGGCAGGTGGCAGCGAACCGGTCACATCTGCCAGACCGCCCGTCTTGGCAAAGGGAACGACCTCGGCAGCCAGCAACAGGATTTTCAGCGGTTGGGGAGTGCTGCTCGTTTCGCTCATTGTGTGCTTTGCCGACCGCTGTCTGACCAAGCTTCGAGCAGTGCCGGCAGCTCGCCGATACGCTGGATCGTTGCATCCGGGACGATGACGTCGCGATAGAGCTGATTGCTGGGCACCTTATCGGCCGTGATAAGCACAGTGCGCATGCCCACCTGTTGGGCACCTAAGATGTCGATCTCCAGTCGGTCACCCACCATGACCACGGATGCAGGTGGCAGTTTCCAACGCGTCAGCAGCGCTTCGAAGACTTCGCGCCGTGGTTTGCGCAGACCTAACGCCGCTGAAGTCCACACCGGCGACAGCCAAGGGCGCAGCTCCAGCCGATTGACCAGTCTTTGGATGATGGCGTCATCGGTGGCATTGGAGAGCACGCCCATCCGATAGGCAGGTTGCCCATCAGGCGAGCGGATAGCAGTGAGCTGACGTAAGGTATCCTTCGCGTCGGGAAACGCTTGCCAAGCAGCTTCCTCGGGCGCGAAGTAGATGCGCATTGCCTCGGGGATCAGCTCGAACGCGCCAGGCGGGGCTGCCAATCGCTCCAGCGCTATGCGCAGGCACTCTGTTCCCAAGACTTCGCGTTGTGTTGCAGCGGCACGCTCAAAACCGGCTTGTCGCTCTGCTAAGAAGGTGTGCACCAGCTGGGCCTCGTCAACGAGAATCCGCCGTTGTCTGAAAAAGGCAGCCATCTGGACGGCACCGCGCTGCTGAACCTCATCCCAGTCACCGGTGAAGGTCATCAGCGTGCCGCCCAGATCGAACAGGATTCCGCGTATGATGTGGTCCATCAGTACTTTCTTGGATCGCAAATTGGCCTGATAACCGGCGTCTAATGGCGAAAGTGGCGCACTCCGGTGAACACCATCGCGATGCCCAACCGATCTGCAGTGGCAATGACTTCTTCATCGCGCACCGAGCCACCAGGCTGGATGATGGCAGTCACACCTGCCTGTGCAGCGACCTCCACACCATCCGGGAACGGGAAGAAGGCATCCGAAGCCATCACGGCGCCGCGCGCCCGTTCACCCGCCTTGGCGACTGCCAACCGCGCGGCATCCACCCGGCTGGGTAAACCGCCACCGATGCCGACGGTGGCGTTGTCGCGCACCAGAACGATGGCGTTGCTCTTGACGTGTTGACATGCTTTCCATGCCATCCGTAACGCTTCCATCTCGCGTTCGTCCGGAGCGCGCCGCGTCACCGTACGCCAGACGGTGTCAGGTGGGTCACCATGATCCACTAACTGCATCAGTATCCCACCCGCCACGGAGCGCAATTCCCACTGTTCTGGCGCAGCGTGGGCGATTTGGAGCAAACGGCAGCTCGGCTTGTGGGCAGCGAGATACTCACACGCTGCCGGGGCGAAAGCCGGCGCGGCGATCGCCTCCACAAACAGGTCTCCAAGGGCCTCTGCGGTATCCAAATCGAACGGACGGTTGACCGCGATCACCCCGCCGAAGGCACTCACCGGATCGCTGGCCAAAGCGGCACGAAAAGCTTGCGGCAGCTGCTCTGCCGAGGCGATGCCACACGGGGAGAGATGCTTGACGATCACCACCGTCGGGGCATCGAAGCTGCAAACGGCGCGCCAGGCCGCATCCAGGTCAAGCACGTTGTTATAGCTGAGTGGCTTGCCTTGCAGTAGCGTGCCACCGAGTGGACCACTACCCTCGGCTGAGTAAAAGGCAGCACTCTGGTGGGGGTTCTCGCCATAGCGCATGGTCTGCACCAATGGCAATGAGAGCTCAAGACGTGACGGCAACGGAGTTTCCACTTGTGGCCCAAATTGCTGCTCCAGATAGGCTGCAATGGCACTATCATAGTCACGGGTGTGACTGAAAGCTTTGACAGCCAGGCGGCGGCGCGTCATCGGGGAAGTCGACCCATTACGGCGCAACTCTTCCAATACGGTGGCATAGTCCTGTGGGTCACACAGGACGGTCACGCGTTCGAAATTCTTAGCCGCTGCCCGCAGCAGTGCTACACCACCAATGTCGATCTGCTCCACCGCCTCCTCCAATGAAACATCCGGGCGGGCCACCGTCTCGCGGAAGGGGTAGAGATTGCAGACCACCAGATCGATGGGTTGGATGCCATGGCGAGCCAGCTCGGCGCGATCCGCAGCACTATCACGCGCCAGAATCCCGGCGTGGATGGCCGGATGAAGCGTTTTGACGCGACCGCCCAACATCTCGGGCGCGCCGGTCACCTCGGCGACCTCGGTCACCGCTAGGCCAGCTTCGCGCAAGGTGCGCGCACTGCCTCCGCTGGCGATAATCCGCCAGTTGAGCGCGGTTAGCTCACGCGCAAAGTCCACCAACCCACTCTTATCGGATACACTGATCAAAGCTCGGTACACGTTGACCTCTCCACAAGAATATCAAGGGATGCTTAGGATTTGGTGACCTCACAAGCGGGATTTCATGTCGGTGACCCCAACCGTCACCCATCGTGACGTTACTCCTTGCTGCGCAGGTGGGGAAATAGAATGACCTCGCGAATTGAGGTCTGGTCGGTGAAGAGCATCGTCAGCCGATCCACCCCGATGCCCAAGCCTCCGGTGGGTGGCATACCGTGCATAAGTGCCAGCAGGTAGTCCTCGTCCGTCGGATGGGCCTCGGCATCTCCGGCACGCGCGATCTGGGCCTGTTGTTCGAAGCGTTCGCGTTGCACCAGCGGATCGTTCAGCTCGCTGTATGCATTGCCGGTTTCCAATCCACCGATGAAGAGCTCAAAGCGCTCGACATGGGTTGGATCATCGGGCGACGACTTGGCAAGGGGTGAAATGTCCACCGGATAGTCCTTGATGAAAGTCGGCTGGATCAGTGTCGGCTCGACGATCTCGCCCAACAGTTCGTCAATCATTTTCCCCCAGGTCGGTTGTGGGCTGACATCCAGACCGCGGCGTCTGACCTCTCCCCACAGTGCCTCTAGAGTGGGAAACTCCTTGTAGTCAATCCCGGTCGTCTCTTGGATCGCATCGTGCAGTGACCACCGTCGCCACGGCGGTGTCAGGTCAATCGTATGCCCCTGGAACGTGATCTTGGTGCTGCCGAGCACTTGTTCCGCCATCATGGCGATCATATTCTCGGTCAACCACATCATGTCGTTGTAATCGGCATACGCCCAGTAGCACTCCATCGCGGTGAACTCGGGATTGTGCTTGGTGCTGATCCCCTCATTGCGAAAATCCTTGCAAATTTCGTACACCTTTTCGAAACCACCCACAATGAGACGCTTGAGGTACAGCTCATCTGAAATGCGCAAATAGAGGTCCATATCGAGCGCATTGTGATGAGTGATGAAGGGCTGTGCCATAGCCCCTCCATAAATCGGCTGCAAGGTGGGGGTTTCCACTTCCAGGAAACCCTGTCCATCCAGGAAACTGCGCATTGCGGTAATCAGACGGCTGCGCGTGATGAAGATATGGCGCACATCCTCGTTGGCGATCAGGTCCAGATAGCGTCGCCGATAGCGTGTCTCCACATCGCGCAGGCCGTGCCATTTTTCCGGTAAGGGGTGCAACGCCTTGGCGAGCATCTGATAGGAACACACACGCACGGTGGCTTCGCCGGTTTGGGTGCGGAACATATGGCCCCGCACGCCGATAAAATCCCCCAGATCGAAGTCACGCTTGAAATTGGCATATGTCTCCTCACCCAGGTCATCCTGTCGCAAGTAAATCTGCAGGCGACCGCTGCCATCCTCGATGTGGGCAAATGTGCTGCGCCCCATTATGCGCAACGCGCGAATGCGACCCACCACGTGCACAAAGGGAGCTGGGCTGCCATCTACCTCGGATCGCTCTAACGCGCTGATGGCCTGGGCATTAGTGTGGCTGCGCAGCACGCGCGCGGGATAGGGGTCAACGCCTCGCTCACGCAGTTGCTTCAGTTTTGCCATGCGTTGCTGTGCCTGGTCACTTAGGTTTTCAAGCATAGACGAGTTCCTTTGTATTCCACAGCAAGTTGTCGAGATCTTCCTCGCTCTGTGAGTTCTGAGGATCGGTGGGGATCACTTGATATCAAGAATCTTGATGCGAATAGCACCCACCGGCGCCATGTAGGTGACAATAGCATTCACACGCTGCCCCATCAGAGCGTGCCCTAGCGGGGACTCATTGGAGATGCGCCCGTTAGAGGGATCTGCTTCGGCAGACCCCACGATCGTGTAGACCTCTGGATGCGTAGCACCTTCCTCCAAGACGGTTACCCGGGAACCCAATCGCACCACTTCTGAGGGACCCTCCTCCTCGATGATCACTGCGTTTCGGATCATATTGCGCAACGTCAGGATGCGCCCCTCGACAAAGGCTTGTTCGTGCTTGGCATCATCATACTCGGCATTCTCGGTGATGTCGCCCTCTTCTTTGGCCGCCTGGATGCGATTTGCCACCTGGCTACGCTTCTCCTCCTCCAGGTAGCGCAATTCCTCCTCGAGCTTTCTCAACCCTTCTCGCGTCAAGAACACTTGTTTTTCCGACATAGCGATCCCACCACTGTTACAAGGACTCTCAATTGCAGGGGCAGTCTGATCCTTTTTCTACCGCCAGCATTGGACAGATAATGACAAATATGAAGGGCAGCCGGGAGCTTCTTAGTGACGGGATGCTGCCGGGCTGCCAGATCAACAACAAAAGGAGACGGGCTATATGCGTCTCGCCTTCATATTGTACTCAGGCCGCTGAAATATGCAAGCTCTCGAGAGTGTTGAAAAACATGTGAGTTACCCATTTTATCAGCCTATTTTCCTACGAAAATCTGAGTGGCCAGAGGGTAGCCACAGGACTTTTTCAACACCCTCAAGCTCTCGTAATCACCTCGGGTACATTTCGATTTCGGGGTGAATTGGAGGGGTCGTGTCGGGCAGCGACTGAAGTTGCACCTGTGCGGACGGGCAGCCACAGGCCTCATAGGGGCGATTTCAATTCCACATTCCACCGCGTCTCCTCAAAGATGATGCACGCAATCACCTCTCGTAAGCTGTACTTTTTATGTAATGTATGCTATCATGGAATTATGAACCGGGTTTGGTCGCGACGGGTTTTCCTGAAACTGGCACTCGGTACGTTGGCCAGTGCCTGTACGGCACATTTGGGCGAATCGACAATGCAGCGCTCCGAGGAACCACATTCACAGGGGCCTTTATCGCTCTTGGCATCCTCAACCGCTTCGCCTTCGCCCACCCCCAGCCCTCTTCCCTCGCCGGATGGCACTGCAGCTGCCTTTCTCTCCGCCTGGACATCAGGCGATTATGCCACGATGTACAATCTGGTGTGCCAGGCCGACCGCAATACCATCTCCTTCGAGGCATTCCGCGAACGCTATCTCAGGGCACAAACAGAAGCAACCGTGACCGCCATTCAGAACGAACTGCGTGCTGTGTTAGCTCGGGGGAGCAGCGCCAGCGCCAGCTTTCGTACCGTATGGCAGACCAGCTTGTTCGGACCGTTGAGCTTCGACAACGCATTGCCGCTAGTGTGGGAAGGCGGACGTTGGGCGGTTGATTGGTCTTCTACGCTGGTATTGCCGGCGCTAGGCGAGGATCTGACGCTCGTGTTGCTCAATCGCACCGCGCCGCGCGGTAACATCTACGAACGCAACGGCTTAGGGCTGGCAGTGCAGGGCAAGATGGTGGAGGTCGGCGTGGTGCCCGGCAGATTACCCGATGATCCCAGCCAAGTGATCGCACAGCTCAGCGCCATCACCGGGGTCACTCCCCAGATGATCCGCAAGAAGATCGAAGTAGCACGCCCCGAATGGTTCGTCTCAATTGCCCATGTCAAGCCGGAGGTGAGCATCACCAATGACGATCTGCTGCGCCAGCTGCCGGGCGTGGAACGGCGGGAGAGCACCGTGCGTGCGTACACGAACGGCACGCTGGCGGCGCATTTGATCGGCTATTTGGGTGCCATCACCGCCGAAGAGCTGCCCACCTGGCGCGCACGTGGCTACCTTGGCGATGAACTGGTGGGGCGTTCCGGCGTGGAGGGTTGGGGCGAGACGATACTGGCTGGCAAGCGCGGCGGCCGTCTGGTGACGTTAACACGCCAGAACCGCGAGGCCACCCTGATCGCCGAAGCGCCTCCGCGCCCCGGTGACAGCATCTATCTCTCCATCGATAAGGGCCTGCAGGCGGACGCCGAAAATATTCTGGGACAACGACCGGGTGCCATCGTGGTACTGGAAGTCAACACCGGTTTTGTCTTGGCGATGGCTAGCTATCCGCGTTTCGATCCCAATCTGTTCGTGAATGGCATCGACCCAACGACGTGGACGGCGCTCGTCAGCGACCCCAACCGCCCCCTGCTGGAGCGATGTGCGCAGGGCGTGTATCCGCCTGGCTCGGTGTTCAAGGTGGTGACGATGATGGCCGGTATGGAGCATTTAGGCCTAACCCCAGATACCACCTACACCTGTCTGGGCACCTGGAACCGACTGGGCAACGCTTTTGTCAAGACCTGTTGGCTCAAAGCAGGCCATGGCACGATCAGTCTGCGGGAAGGTCTGACGCAATCGTGTGATGTTGTGTTCTATGAAGTTGGCTTGGCGCTGCAGAATCGCGATCCCCAGATATTGCCGGACGTGGCCCGGGCGTGCGGACTGGGCAA
>JBMFPH010000011.1:0-32603 GCA_049969215.1 Anaerolineae bacterium
GGGTAAGGCCGCGGGAAGACGACCCGCTTGATAGGCGGCAAGTGTAAGCGTAGCAATACGTTGAGCTAAGCCGTACTAATGGCCGAGGGCTTATTCACCTTATGAGATGTATGTACCGCTTCAAGCGTTCTATTCAGTTGTTAGGGTGCTACCGGTCTTCTAGTCGTTGGCAGGTATCAAATACCCTTATAGCTACTTCATTGTTGCCCGGTATTTGATATTTGTAATCTTCTGAAAAGTCTTGTTGGTGATTTGAGCAGCGGGGGTACACCCGGTCCCATCCCGAACCCGGAAGTTAAGCCCGCTAGCGCCGATGGTACTTGGGGGGCAGCCCCCTGGGAGAGTAGGTCATCGCCAACAAGACTTTTCTTTTTGTCTTCAGTCTCCTATGGAGGGGTCAATGCTTCCCGATAATCTCGGTCCAGGTACTCTGTCCATCTGGGCAGGCGAAGAAGAATACCTGATGCAACATGCTACCCAGGTGCCTGTCGTGCATAGCGTCTCCTTCGGCTATCGCGATGTGGATGAATGGTTGCAAGTAGCGCGCGGGCAAAAGCCAGGGCACATCTACGGACGTAATACCAACCCCACCGTGCGGGTCTTTGAGGAAAAAGTGCGTGTGTTAGAAGGTGGCGAAGCCGCCACTAGCGCAGCAACCGGGATGGGAATCATCAGCAGTACCCTGTTCGCCTTGTTGTCGCCAGGTGACCGTGTCGTTTCCGTCAAAGATACTTATGGGGGCACCAATAAAATCTTCACCGAGTTCTTGCCCCGCTTCCATGTGACAGTAACCCTGTGCGATACCACCGATCACGGAGCGATCGAGGCCGAGCTCGCTCGTGGTTGCCGGTTGCTCTATCTCGAGAGCCCCACCAATCCCACGGTAAAGGTGGTAGATTTGGCGCGTCTGGCGGCAGCGGGACATGCAGTGGGTGCCATTGTGGTGGTGGACAACACGTTTGCCACGCCGATCAATCAAAATCCCTTGCAGCTAGGGGCTGATCTGGTGATCCATAGCGCCACCAAGTTCCTGGGTGGCCATGCTGATGCGTTGGGTGGCGTGGTATGTGGCCGTAGGGAACTGGTTCAACAGATTTATCATTTTCGCGAAATCAATGGTGCCTCGCTAGATCCCATGGCAGCTTATCTGCTGTTGCGTGGTATGAAAACCCTTCACCTGCGCGTGCGTCAGCAAAACGAGAGCGCACTGCGCATCGCGCGTTTCCTGGAAGGACATCCAGCAGTGGCACGCGTGTTTTATCCCGGTTTGGAGTCGCATCCTGGCCACGAGATCGCCAAGCGGCAGATGCGTGGCTTTGGCGGTGTGTTGAGCTTCATGCTAAAAGACAACACCTTTGACGCCGTGCGCCGCTTTTTGCCGCGTTTGCGTTATGCCCATCCAGCGGCCAACCTGGGCGCCGTCGAGACGGTGGTGGGACCGCCGGCGACCACCAGCCACGTGGAATGCACGCCGGAAGAACGCGCCGCTATGGGCATTCCCGAAAGCTTGATCCGTTATTCCACCGGCATCGAGGACTGCGATGATTTGATCGCCGACCTGGACCAGGCGCTCAAAGCCGTGTGATGGGTCGATGCGCGATTGTGTGGGGCGACCCAAGAGGGGATTCAAAATGGCCGGCACATCGCGAAGAGTGCCGGCCATTTTGTTGTCCCAACCCTCTGAGGATTCTTATGCGCTGCCGGTGTGACGAGCTACGACTTCAGCCAACGCCTTGAACTCGGGCGCTAAGGCGGTATAAAGGGCACGGTAGCGCGGGTAATAATCTGCATAGACCGATGTTGCTGCGCTGACACCAATTTCTCCAGAGACGCGCACCACGGTTTGACAGGCGGTTGCAACGTCCTGGTAGACTCCAGCACCCACACCGGCCAGGAGTGCGGCACCGTAAGGGGCTCCTTCCGTGACATTGACGGTCACCAGCCCCATATGGAACACGTCGGCGAGGATCTGACGCCACAGCGCACTACGTGCCCCACCTCCCAGCGCAATGATCTGTCGGATGGGCAAACCGAGGTTTTTCATAAGTTCCAGCGAATCGCGGAGTCCATAGCTGACGCCTTCCAGGACGGCGCGCGTCAGGTGAGGCTTGCGATGGCGCAGCGAGAGGCCAAAGAACACGCCGCGGGCGTTGGGGTCAGGGTAAGGTGTACGTTCGCCGGTGAGATACGGCAGGAACAGAAGCCCTTCGCAACCAGCTGGCACTTCAGCTGCCTTTTCGGTCAAAATGTCGTAGACATCCCGGCCCGTTTCAGCCGCTTGCGTCATTTCCGTATCGCCCAGAGCATCACGGAACCAGCGGAAACTACCAGCTGCGGAGAGCATCACCCCCATAAGATGCCACATCCCCGGGACAGCATGACAGAAGGCGTGCAGCTTGCCCTCTGGCTCTACCCGGTACGTGTCAGAGGCGGCGAAAACGACACCCGAAGTGCCTAGTGATACCGACACAACCCCTTCACGAATGACCCCCACGCCGACATTCGCTGCGGCATTGTCGCCTCCTCCGCCCACCACAGGCGTTCCCTCAAGCAAACCAGTCATCTTTGCCGCATCTGCGTTGATGTGAGCGCTAACCGCAGGCGATTCGGTCACCTCCGGCAACCACTTATGGGGTATATTCAGCTCTTTAAGCATATCATCCGACCAGCGGCGCTGACCCACATCGAACAGGGAGGTACCGGAGGCGTCTGAGACGTCGCTGAAGAAACCCCCGGTGAGACAATAGCGCACATAATCTTTAGGCAACAACACTTTAGCGATGCGCCGATATACTTCTGGCTCATTCTCGCGCACCCAGAGAATCTTGGGTGCGGTGAATCCGGGGAGGACGGGGTTGCCCGTCCAACGTAGCAGGTTTTGGATGCCAACCTGCTTTGTAATCGCGGCACATTGAGGTGCCGTGCGCTGATCGTTCCACATGATGCAACGGCGCAGCACTTGGCCTTGGGCATCGAGTGCGACCAGGCCATGCATTTGGCCGGTCAAACCGACGCCGGCCACTTGCTGGGCCGAGACCTCGGCTTTTTCCAGCGCCTGGCGGATGCTGGCGATGGTGGCTGTCCACCAATCGGATGGATCTTGTTCCGCCCATGCCGGATAGGGGGTATACATAGGGTACTCGTTCGTGATACTTGCCTTGACAGTGCCATCCGCATCAATCAAGACTGCCTTGCTTCCGGTAGTGCCAACGTCAATACCGATGAGATAGGGTGGCATAGCAATTCTCCTTCAGCGCAGATATTTGTCCCATATGTGGCGGGCATCGCTGCCCTCCACCAGTGCCAAGGCGATGTAGCGCGGGCGTGACGGCTGAGAAAGCAGCAACATGCCAGCCTCTTCTGGTGTGCGATTGCCCTTACGCCCGTTGCAGCGCTCGCAAGCTGTGACTACATTTTCCCAACACGTGTGACCGCCGCGCGAACGAGGGATCACATGATCCACTGTTAGATCCTTGCGGGCCGGTTGACGTCCGCAATATTGGCACGTGTAGTGGTCGCGTGCCAGCACAGTGCGTCGTGTGACCGGCAAGGAGACTTTGTAGGGGATGCGCACATAGTAAACCAGACGGATCACGAGTGGCACTCGAATGGTGAAATTCGCGGCGCGCAGCTCGGCCTCGGCAGCTTCGACGATCTCGGCTTTTTCCTTTAAAAGCAGGATGACTGCCCGTCGCATTGAGACCACGCTGATGGGCTCATAAGTGGCGTTCAGGACGAGGACACTTCCCATTCTTGAGCACTCCTATGGGGTGGACACAGCGTGTGTGGCAATATGAAATAAGCGCTTCTTCTTACTCCCTCTCTGAGCTAGTCGTGAGGTGTTATGTGCACGCGTTTGACGATATCTTAACTAATCTGCCAATGTACAGATTGGTGACAATTATAACGATGCCGTTCTAGATGGCAAAGACGGACATGTAAATTGAGCCGCAGGATAATGGACTTCGGCTCGTGAGTTCGTCATAGTCTCTCACGCTGTGTATAATTACTAATTAGTGTCTGCCAAAGGGTATTTCGGCTGGTGACAATTCGAACTTCTCGAGTTTCTGAGAAAGACCAATGCGCATCCTGATCATCAATTACGAGTTTCCGCCTGTCGGTGCAGGCGGGGGACAGGCGTCCCAGAAAATCGCTGAATCTCTGGTCGAAATGGGACACATTGTGCGCGTGGTCACCTCAAGACCATCCCAGATTTACTCTTTGATGGGTACTGCTAGTCTCCTCATAGGTTTTGGCTTCTGGGTATATCTCACCTATGCCAAGATCAGCTGGGGTGAGGACATCAGTGACCATGGGTTTACCATCCTCGGCACATTGTTGTTGCTCTCTGGCTTCATTCTGCACACGATGGGATTGGTTTGGGAGCTGATTATGCCCATCCGTGGCCTAAAGCGCGTCGAATTTATCCACGGAGTAGAAGTGCATCGGGTGCCTGTCTTTCGTCAGCGTCAAGACTATTGCTCTACCTTTGAGATGGCCACCTTTTTGCTCAGCGCGGCCTGGTATTGCTTGTTTAACGTGCGAGAATTTCGACCCGACATTGTGCACGTATTTTTTGGTGTACCAGATGGCCCGCTTGGTTGGTTGCTTAAGCGCCTGTATAAACTGCCTTATGTGATCTCTTTGCGTGGAGCCGATGTGCCATCCGATGAAGTCAAGCGCTTCGCTCGACACTACAAGTTGTTGCGTCCCTTTATCACGTATCTGTGGCGTGATGCCGATGCTCTGGTCGCTGTCAGCAATGGGCTGCGTGACCACGCGGAGAAAATTGCACCCGATATCCCTATTCAGGTGATCCCCAATGCCATCGATCTAAGCCAGTTTACCCCGCCACGCCAGCGCGACACCCAGGGGCCGGTGCGGCTTTTGTATGTAGGGCGCTTCACGGCTGCTAAGAACGTAGAAACTTTGATCGAAGCGGTGCACATCCTATCGCAGCGCGAAGTGGGCGATTTTGAGCTCGAACTGGTGGGAGAAGGAGATCAACGGCCCACGCTCGAACGTCTGGTGGCGGAGTACAGCTTGGCACGACGCGTGCATTTTTCAGACTGGGTGCCACGCGAACGCATTGCGGATCACTATCGGCGCGCCGATATCTTTGTCACGGCTACGACCTGGGAGGGCATGCCCAACACGGTGCTGGAAGCAATGGCATGCGCTTTGCCCATTGTCGGTACCCAGGTGCCCGGATTGCAAGAGCTGGTGCAGGATAGCGTCAACGGTTACTTGGTGCCGCCCCGAGATCCCATTGCGCTGGCCGATGCTCTAGCCTTGCTGATCGATAATGGTTATGAGCGGCGCCGTATGGGGCGTCAGGGTCGTCTTCTGGCGGAGCGACAGTTTGCGTGGGACTATATTGCGGCGCAGTATGTGGAGGTCTACCGGCATGTGCTGGAGAAGACAAGGCGCAGTCCTGCGAATTAGCTGGACACTCTATGCTGAGCGCCGAACTGGAGCGGAGAAACCGGGATTCATCCTCTTTGGTGAAATCACTGATGCGGAAAGCCCCGTACCAAGAGAATTCCCCAGAAGGCCATCTTAACACCAGCTGTCAGATCACGAGGGAAGCTGTGTGGCTCGTGGCTATCCTGTTGATCGCGTTGGTGTTGCGTCTTGCCTATGCTGGGTACAGCCATCCGTTCTTCGATGAGTATGTGACCATTCTGGCGGCACGGATGATCCTGCAAAGTGGCTTGCCCATGCTGCCGTCGGGGCTATTTTATGAACACGGGCTGTTGTTCAGCTATCTGGATGTGCCCTGGGTAGGGTTGGCGCGCTGGTTGGAAAATTATAGCGACAATGCGCTATTCTTGTCAGCGCGTTTGCCCAGCGTGCTGATCGGACTGGTGTCCGTGTGGCTTGTCTATCGGGTGGGCAAGTGTTGGTTCAGTACACGTGTTGGCCTGATCGCGGCAGGCCTATTGGCATTCGCTCCGCAGGCAGTCGTGTGGGATGGGCGAGCCCGGATGTATAGTCTCGCCCAGCTGTTGGCGGTGGGGCTGGCGGTTTGGGTTTATCAGGGTAGCTGGGGCGCAGGGAATGGACGTTTGCGTTGGTTGGCGCTCCTCGTGCTCTTGGCGCTGCTACTAGCCCATTTCGGAGCCCTGATCCTGGTGCCGCCGTTGGTAATTGGGGCAATAGCGGTAGGTTGGCTGACACGCGCCCCCGAGGTACGTCCCTGGTTTCTACGGCTCAGCGGGGTGGCCGAAGTACTCGCTCTGGGCGTGGTGTTGGTATTGGCGATCCTGGTGAAACGTCTCGGTCAGCCGCTGGGTGCAGCACCGCTGGATAATATGGAAGCTGCGGACCTGACACGCGAGTTACTCAACACGGTCACCTATCAAGCTGGGCTGGTGCTCGACGGTGGCAACGCGGTGAGATTCCTGGCGCGCGCGTTCGGTGTGCCCCATCACATCTGGCTGAGTGTTGTGGCGGTATGGGGCGGCGTGGCTTTGCTGGTGCTCTGGTTTCATCGCTGTGCGCATGGAGTGGGGCGTCCGAGACGCTCTTATCAAGCGTTCTACCTGTGGATCATCAGCGTAGTCCCGGTTGTGGAGATGATAACGCTGCTGGAGCCGTGGCGGCACAATCCGCGTTATCTGGTCATGATGTTGCCGTGGTTCTACCTGGTAGCAGCGATGGGGTGGGAAATGGCACTACGGCTGCTCACCGAGCGGCGTGAACGTGGTGCAGGATATCGGATGCTGCGTGTGAGTGGCTGGCTGGCGGTGGCGGCGTTGGTATTGCTCCAGGCGCATGGCACGTGGCTTGATTTGCGGGTCGCTTTCCGTACACCGGAGCCGGCCTATGAGCAGGCGTTCACCTATGTTCGCGACGCATGGCAGGACGGAGATGTGCTGATGACGATGAACACCCCTGGCGCAGCACTCCTGGTGGGCCGTGTGGATTATTTCGCCGCGCAGGACGATGCGGAACAGTTCCTTTTGCGCTCCGGCGCTGAAGCACCACATCGTTCACAGGGACAGGTTGACCGGTGGATGGGTGCGCCCTGGTTGGGTACAGCGGGAGCACTGATGCACGTGCTAAACGAACATCCGCGCGCCTGGTTTGTGACCGACACGATCCGGCTGCCGGTCTATTATCGTGGTGACTGGTTGGCGGTGCTCAAGACGCAGATGCAGCGGGTGTGGTCGGGCGATGAGGCACTGGTATATGTAACGCGGGCGGAGCGCTCCCCATTGCCAACGGCACCAGCGGTGATGGTGGATGCCGTGTGGGGTGATATGATCCATCTGTTGGGATATAGCGATGAGCGCGGGGCGAAGCTCGCACCGGGCGGCCAATATGCGGTGACATTGTTCTGGCAGGCAGGTACGCGCCAGGTGGTGGACTATACTGTCTTCGTCCATTTGCGTAATGCCACGGGGGACACCGTGGCACAGCATGATGGACAGCCGCTTGGCGGCGACTATCCCACCAGCCGCTGGCGGCCAGGTGAAGTTGTGATCGATCCTCATCCGGTGAGGTTACCGTCAAGCTTGCCCGCAGGAGAATACACCGTTTGGGTGGGCATGTATCGATTGGATACTATGGAACGATTACCTTTGAGAAATGATGAGTCTGGAGAGAATGCCATACTTTTGGACCGCATCTTGATCCGATGAAAGCGAGCAGCGAGTTGATACCCTGTCCTCGACCCTTCAAGTCGGCGCGTTACCTGGTTCTCTGTTCCACGATGGGGTTGTTGTGGGTGGCTTTTCTGCTCCGTGTGGACCGGGTTGTGGCGCGTGTGTTTCATGTGGACGAGTACATCAGCATGCTAGCAGCGCAGATGACGGCGGTCCGAGGTGCGCCTGTGCTGCCATCTGGGATTTGGTATCCACAGGGTTTGTTGACCTCCTACCTGGCGGCACCCTTTGTCTGGTTGAGCAACGGTGTGCAGGAGGAGCTATTGCGTTGGCCCTCTTTGCTGGTGGGGATGTTCACGGTGGCCAGCTATTATGTGGTGGCGCGCCGTCTGTTTGCCTCGCGCGCAGCGGGGTTCTTCGCGATGGCGTTCGCCGCGCTGGACATGTTGATGATCCTTTGGTCAAGCCGAGTGCGTATGTATGCGCCGGCGAGTTTATTCGCGTTGTGGGCGCTCTACTTCGCTGTTCGGGGCGTAGTACATTTTCCCAGATCGACTGCCTGGCTGGCTGCTGCGATATGTTTTCTGGGAGCTGCTATCTCCCATTCTGTCATCGTTATTGCGCTGCCGATATGGGGATTGGCCATATTGGTCACAATGGGTCTCCGGGGCGAACGCCCAAGCGTTGAAGGCATGAGAGCTGGCCTGCGTCAGAATGGGCCCACCTGGGTTGCAATCATTGTGGTGATATTGATCGCCTTGGCATTTGGAGTAGTCAGCCAGGAAGCATTCTTGACCCCGGAACAAGGGAGCAGAGATGCTCCATTGTTCGATTTTTCCGCGTTGATTGGCAAGTTCTTGTCGCCCGGGATCAGCTGGCAGCGGGTGGATGACTTCGTCTACTATTTTACGTCAGAGATTTATGCTCCGCTGGCACTGCTGGCGATTGTGGCTGCGCTGATGGCGCTGGTTGCGGTGGTACGAAAGCGTTCCACATCGCATCAGCTCGCCACGTTATGTTTGGCGTTCATCTTCTTGTTCACCATTGCCGGGCTGGGTTTCCTCGTCACCTCGACATGGCGGAAGACGCGTTACCTTTTCATTCTGTGTCAGCCTGCTTTCATGCTGTTGGCAGCGGATGGATTGGCGCGTTTGGGGGCACTGGCCGGATCCTGGTTGCGGGTGCATTCACGTTGGCTCTCGGACGCCGGAGCGCTTATCGGGGTGGCGCTTATCGTGGTTGTGTGGGGCTCTGATACATGGAACGGGCTGGGAACACGGGGCACAGGCGATTACGACGCAGCGTTCGCCTGGGTAGAGGATCAGTGGCGGGAAGGCGACCGTGTGATGACGGTGCATCCCTCGGCGGCTTATCTCTATTTGGGGCGCGTGGATTATTACGCAGTGGGGGAACGAGCACGTGTGCTCTACGATGAGGAGAGCGAGGAAATGGTGGACCGTTATGTGGGGGCGACGTTGATCGACTCGGCGGAGGCGCTCAATCGGGTCTTGGCTGAGTCGACAGGGCGCTTGTGGTTTGTGGTCGATCGCAAACGCCTGTTTCGTCGCTATGATCCGTTGTTCACGCAGCAGGTCTTTGCTCAAATGGACATTGTCCATCGTAGTGGCGGTGTCTTCGTTTTTCTCAGTCACCGGTACCCGCGCCCTGTATCAGCACAACCCACAGCGGATATTTTCGCCCGGTTCGACGATCTTGTTGAGCTGGAGGGTTATTCCGTTGACTTGGAAGCAATAGCACCGGACAACTCGGTACCGCTGGTGCTCTACTGGCGTCCTCTGACCGCTGATGTGCCGCGACCTTTTAAGGTGTTTGTGCAGCTGCGAAATGGACAAGGTGAAATTGTCGCGCAGGCAGATCATTATATCTTCGAAGGGTTGCTCAGCGGAGACGTGTTGCGTGATCTGATAGGGCAGGGAGAATGGCTGCGTGATGGGGTACAGCTCATCATACCCAACCCACTGCCACGGGGTCACTATCGGTTGCTGGTTGGTCTGTATGACGAAGTAACGGGTGAGCGGGTGCCGGTACAAGCCGACACGAGTGGTGAGAATGCTGTAGTGCTCACATGGTTTGACCTCCCATGACAAGGGAAACCTGGCGTCGCGCAATCGAGTGGGGGATACCTGTCTTCATCTTCGTCGCTGCTTTGGTGCCTCGCTTGCCCGGATTGGACCTCTTCCTCACCACAGATGAACCGTTCAATATTCGGCAATCTGCTGCCGTCGTGGGGGCCTTGCTGCAGGGAGACTTTCGCTCTACCTATTGGCACTTTTATCCGGGACTGACGATTGCCTGGCTGAATGGATTGGGGATGCTGTTCCAATGGCTCTGGAATGGTACCGCAGAATCGTTTATGCAGTTCATGCAGCGCGATGTCGTCGAGCTGGTCGGCGCTGCGCGCCTTCCGTATGCGATCTTGGGTGCGCTTTATGCGGTTGCAGTCTATGAGTTCGCCAGGCGTCTGTTGGGGCATCGCGTGGCGTTGGTTGGGGCGCTTCTGATAGCGTGGGATCCGTTCGTGCTGGCGCATACGCGCGTGGCGCACGGGGATGGACCAGTGGCTGTGTTTATGGGATTAGGGGTGTTGGCCTTCTTGGTGCACCTGCGCGATCCCGTCATGCGCGAACGGGTCATCAGCAATTGTCTGGTGTTCTCGGCGATATGTGGCGGATTAGCGATGCTGACCAAATCGCCGGGGCCCTTCATTGTAGCTTTTGTCATTTTGGTGGGCATAGGAGATGCGCTTATACGTCGTGCCCACGGCGGTCGAGACGTTCTCAGAAGACGTTGGGTCCAACTGCTCATCTGGTGTGTGCTGGCTGGCGTGGTTTTCGTAGCGCTGTGGCCCGCATTATGGGTGGATCCGTTCGGCATGTTGCAGCGGATGGTCGAAGAAACCTTTGGCAAGGTAGAGGCGGGTCACCTGGTCTTCTTCATGGGGCAACCTACTCTGGATCCGGGACCCTGGTTCTATCCCTACGTGATCGCTTTTCGTCTTACGCCAATCGTGTGGATGGGGCTGTTCATCGGTGTGGTTGCTTTGATATGGATAGGGTTGTGCCAGAAGCAGGACGTTAGGGGTTGCAGTAATGGGACGGATCTCTGGAGCGTTGGTCTGATGGGGTTGTTTGTGCTCGCTCTGTTGGCTTTTGGAGAGCTCAGCCCGAAGAAGCAGGACCGTTATCTGCTGGTGCTCTTCCCATTTCTCGATTTGCTGGCAGCCTGGGGGCTTGTGTGGCTGGGTGAACGGGTCATCGCGTGGTCAAACTGTTCGCGCTGTTTCACGACATGGGGTGTCTCCAGCTTGTGGGTAGTTCTGATAACGTTCCATGCCTATCCGGTCGTGACCCATTATCCCTACTATCTCGCGTATTTCAACCCGCTGATGGGAGGGTTACCGCGCGCTGTCGAGACCACATTGGTCGGATGGGGGGAAGGGATGGAGCAGGTGGCTGCCTATCTGAACGCACAGCCCGATGCGGCGAAGGCGTATGTGGCGGCGGTGCCGGCGCATATATTGCTACCCTACTTCCGCGGCAGCGGTGAAAACTTCTATACCAATGACGTGGCGTTGCGGGCTGACTGGGTGGTGCTCTATGTGTCACAGGTGCAACGGTTGGCTCCCAGCCCTGAGATTGTGCGTTATTTTCGCGCGCAGCGGCCCGAACATGTGGTGGAACTGTTTGGAGTGCCCTATGCCTGGGTGTATCGCGGTCCAAAGCTTATCACCGCTACCCCGCCCCTCGGATTGCATATGGTGCAGAGCGTACCGTGGGAGGGAGCTCCCTTGCGGTTGGTCGGCTATCAGGTGGAGAAAAAAAATGGATCAGCTGTGGTGACGCTAGGCTGGTACGCGCCGGCAGCTGTGCCGATCGATTACACTGTGAGCGTGCGTCTCATCGGATCAGATGGTCGCTGGCTGGCACAACATGACGGCTGGCCGGCGGGCGGACTGTTACCCACCCATCAGTTGCGGCCAGGTGACTATGTGCGCGATGTACACGTCCTGGAACTGGAGGAGGGCCAACCGGTGCACTCGGTGCAGGTGGTGGTTTATGATGCAACCAATGGTGTGGCCTTGGGTGCACCGGTCGATCTTCCGTTGAGTGAAGAGTAAAAAAGATTCGTGCATGTTTGAAGTGCCACACAGCAAACGTTTTCTGGGATGGCTGGCGCTTGTGATTGCAGTGCTCATAGCGGCAGCGTTGCGCTACCCTGCGTTGGATCAGCTGCCGCCGGGGCTGCACTTCGACGAAGGCGGTGAAGGCATTGCCGCGCTGGACGTGATGCAAGGTATCCTGCGCATTTGGTGGCCGATCGGCGGGGGCAAGGAGCCCCTGATGGCCTATCTGGTGCAGCCACTGTTCTGGTTGTTGGGTGCTACACGGTTGGCACTGCGAGTCTACGCGGCCACGATGGGGATGGTCACCGTGGCGGCTACGGTGTGGTTGGCACGCGAGCGCGTGCTTGCCTCCTCCAGGGATGTGCGACGATGGTCCGGTGGTGATGTCGCGTTGCCGTTGCTGGCCGGCTTAGGCTTGGCGACTGCCTTTTGGCATGTGGCGTACAGCCGTATTGGCTTCCGGGCGCTGGCGATGCCGGCCATCGAAGCTTTGGCAATCGCTTGGTTATGGCATGCGTTGCGCCTTGCCGGGACGAAGGGGGAACGACATGCATGGCTACATTTCTTGGCAGCTGGTGGGTTCATCGGGCTTGGGGCGTATACGTATCTGGCCGGGCGCTTCGTGCCGCTGGGGATTGGATCCTTTTTGACCGTGGAAGCGGTGTTGGCGATTTTAGTGGGACAGCCACCGTTGATGGTGCGGTACTGGCGCGGATGGTTGGTGGTGGGGTTAGCGGCATGCACCGTTTTCTCACCTTTAGCTATCTTCTTTCTAGGGCACCCGGAAGCTTTCGGCGAACGCGCGACAACGGTCTCCATTTTCAACCCTCTATGGAACCAGGGTGATCTGCTGGGCGCCTTCTTGCGCACGACCGGCGTAACGCTGGGCACCTTTACTGGGCTGACCGGTGATCCCAATCCACTGGGCAACCTGCCGGGGCAGCCAATGTTGAGCGTTCCGTTGGCGGTATGTTTCTGGTTGGGGATGGCCTTATGTATCCGGCGGGTGGCCCGCTTCATCAGGCAATCTGCTTCGGGACGCAAGGCGTGCGATGCGGATGGGGCCGCACAGTTTGACCTGTTCTTGTTGTGTTGGTGGATCGTGATGCTGTTGCCGGCTATTCTGGCGCCGGAGGGGGCCCCGCATCATCTGCGGTTGATCGGCAGCGCACCAGCCACTTATGTATTGATGGCACTGGGATGTATCCAGCTGTTGCGCATCGTCAATGATCGAGCACTTTCACCTATCCTGAGATATCTGAAGAAGAGTGCTCTCCCGGGGGTGGGGCACACACTCGACCGGGGCCTGACAGCGTTGCGGCCGGTCATCGGGTTGATAGTGCCGTTGGTGCTCTTCCTGCCGGTGGGCTGGGTCACAGCGCAACAGTATTTCGTTCAGTGGGCGCAGCTGCCGCAGCTTTACATGGCTTTCGATGTGTATGCGGAAGAGCTGGCCATGGAGATCGCAGCGGATGCCGAACCGGGCGTTGTGTATGTCATCCCGATGGATTTGCGCGCCGGTCACGAGGCACGCCACTACACCCTTGATTTTCTGTATCGCGGTCGTACGCCTTATCACTACATTGTGGTGGATGAACACACCGTGGCACTCCAGATGACCCAAGCGGCGTCCGGCGCCAGGACATTCCACGTCGTGCGCTGGACGCAAGACAAGCATCTCGCGGCAGATGAACGTGAGGTGGTGACGTATTTGTTGGGCACCACGGCGCAGTTCGTGGATGAACGCGAGCGTCCGGTATACCGTGTGGAGACGTGGGCATTGCCCTCTGATCAGACCATCTTCCGACTGCCGGTTCCTGATGTCTCGCAGCGTGCTGTGTTTGGTGAACAGCTTGCCTTAGAGTCCTTGCGCCTGACCACAGGAAAGAATTGGGTCGGTGTGGTATTGCGTTGGATGCCGCAGGCGACAATGCCGGCGGACTACAAAGCGTCCATACGCCTGAGGAAGGAAGATGGCACTCTGGTCTTTCAGAAAGATCGCACCCTGCGCCATAACTGGCACCAAGGCACGCATCTCTGGCCTTTTGAACCTGTGAACGAGTATTACTGGTTGTCGCCTGTGCCACCCGGAGAGTATACCATGCACCTGGTGGTTTATGAACCCGACACGCTGATGCCGTTGCCAGTGAACGAGTCCGGTGAGGTCACTCTGGGCAAAGTGCAGGTAGGCCAAAGGTAGATCACACGGCACAATGCCGAACTCGATGCCACTATTGTATGTTTCTCCTTTCTCTTGGTTGGCTAGATTTGCAAAGGGGTCACATTTTCCCTTGGTCGATAAGTGTGCTATAATTTTTGTGTCCTTTCAACCCAACATCCGCTCCAGCTCGCTGTAGCTGACGAGGAGGTAGACGTTGCTGTCTGAATTCGCCTTCGTGGGTGTTCTGGTCATCTTCGCGACAATGCTCCCTGTTGCCGGACTGGCGGTGGCTTGGCTGATCCGACCCAAGAAGCCTAATCCCATTAAACAATCCACTTATGAATGTGGCATTAAGACGCGCGGTGAAACCTGGGTGCAGTTTCGTGCCTGCTATTATGTGTTCGCACTGCTCTTTGTCGTTTTCGATGTTGAAGCGGCTTTTCTGCTGCCGTGGGCTGTAGCTTATCAGCAGCTGGCACTCTATGCCGTGATCGAGGCGATCATCTTCGTGGCCATCCTGGCGCTGGCGTTGATCTACGCGTGGCGCAAGGGCGCATTGCGATGGGTCTAGCAGGTACTTGGTGAGGTTCTCTTATGGAAGCACTTATCAACTGGTTGGTGACAACTTTCCCGCCGCTCTCAGAAGGGCTGGCGCGTTTCATCGTTTATGTGCTTTATTCGGCAGTTTTGGCTTTTGTTGCGCCAGTGATCATCGTGGTGGCATACACCTATATGGAGCGCAAGGTGCTCGCACGCATCCAGGATCGTATTGGCCCCAATCGCGCCGGCCCACTGGGTGTCTTCCAGGGGTTTGCGGATGCCATCAAGATGCTCACCAAGGAGGATGTGACGCCAGCATCTGCTGATCGGATTGTGTTCAACTTGGCGCCGATATTGGCAACGATTGCTGCTATCCTTGTCTTCGCGGTTTTGCCCGTCGCGCCGGGAGTGATCGGTGCGGATCTGCAAGCCGGCATTCTGTACGTCGTGGCGATTGGCGCACTGGGTGAAGTGGCTGCTCTTATGGCCGGATGGAGCAGCAACAACAAATTTGCCCTTTTGGGAGCTTTTCGCGCGGTCGCCCAATTGATTGCCTACGAGATCCCCATTGTGTTGGCCATTCTCGCGGTTGTGCTGGCGACGGGCTCTATGCAGGTGAGTGCGATCGTGGCGGCTCAGGACATACCGTTCGTCGTGGTGTTGCCGGTGGCGTTCCTGATATTCCTGATTGCCAGCATCGCCGAGATAGGGCGCTGCCCGTTCGACCTGTTGGAGGCAGAAAGCGAGATTGTGGCCGGTTTTCACGTTGAGTACAGCGGCATGAAGTTCGCCTTTTTCTTCATCGGCGAATATATGCATTTGTTCGCTTCAGCTGGTATTGCCACGACGTTGTTCTTGGGAGGTTGGCGGGGACCGTTCGCCGGTCCGGACTCATTGCTTGGCGTCCTGCTCGGTTTCGTCTATTTTGTCATCAAAACAACGGCGATCATCTGGGTGATGATGTGGGTGCGCGGCACATTGTTCCGCATCCGCATTGATCATCTTTTGGACTTCGCTTGGAAATTCTTGGTGCCTCTGGGGCTGATTCTGGTCGTGACGGTGGCCATTGCCTTAAAGCTCCCTGTCATCAGCACACCTGTGTTGCGCTGGGTTGCGCTCCTGGTGGCCAATGTGATGACAGCGTTGCTGATGGTGATGGCGGTGGTCGCCTTGGCGCGACGCAGCCGTTCGGCAGCCCTGCGTGAGGTGGTGGGAATAGAATACTAAGGGTGCTCTTCCGCCCCTTCTGGTGCTGAAAGACGCTCCATTGAGTGAAAGATATTTTAGAGGATGTGTTACGATGACAATTGAGCATGCCACACAAGTCTTTGCTTTCGTCATTCTGACGCTGATGACACTGGGCGGTGGCTTAGCTGTGGTCACCAGCCGCAACTTGTTCCATGCCGCTTTGTTTCTTATTCTGTCGCTGGCTGGCGTGGTGGGCTATTACGTGCTGCTCGACGCCGGTTTCCTGGCAGTCGTGCAGTTGCTCATCTATATTGGGGCGATTTCGATCTTGATCTTGTTTTCCATTATGCTCACGCGCGGACTCATGATACCCGGACAGGTGCAACGCAACGAGCAGTGGTGGATAGCAGCGCTGGTGGTGTTTTTGATCTTTGTGGTGCTGGTCGTGGCGCTTTGGCAGACGATATGGCCGATAGCTAGCGAAGAGGCGCTGCGCACCCCTAATGTCGCAATTGGGCAGCTGGGTGCGGCATTGGTCGGGCCCTATGCCATTCCTTTCGAAATCATTTCCGTGCTGTTGCTGGCAGCGTTGGTGGGCGCAATTGTGCTGGCGCGAGAGCTGGAGAATCACCCGGCGCGTGCAGACGCTGAAACGGGCGAATGAGCTCCTGGAAGCAAAATAGAAGTCTTTGATCATTCGGCAGGGCGAAACGTCTATAGCAGTTTTTACGTGCCCCAAGCTTATAGCGGGGAAGTGAGGAGCAACATATGGCGATACCTTTATCCTGGTGGTTGACGGTTGCCGCGGCGCTATTTGCAATTGGATTATATGGCGTCCTGTCGCGCCGTAATGCGATTGGTGTGCTCCTGGGCATCGAGTTGATGCTCAACGCTGCCAACCTCAACCTGGTAGCTTTTTGGCGTTACGTCACACCTCAAGCGCTCACCGGACAAGTGTTTGCCATTTTCGTGATCGGCATTGCGGCTGCTGAGGTGGCAGCCGGTCTGGCCATCATTATCTCCGCTTATCGTCGTCGCCGTACGGTGGTGGTGGATGAGCTGAATACTATGCGTTGGTAAGGAGGTTTCCTCTCGTATCGTCGGACAATGCCGCCTACACCGTAATGGATGGGGTTAAGAATTCATCTACATGGAGCGGGGTTGCTTATGGATTTCATCTTTAACCTAACACCACTCATACCGCTCTTCCCATTATTGGCGTTTGCGATCATCGTGCTATTCACCCACCGCCGCAATCGACTCAGCTCCAGTATCGCCATTGGAGGGATCGCGCTGTCCACCGTGCTGGCGTGGGCAGTTGTACTGGTGACCATGCTGGGCGACGAGCATATTCGGGCGGAAGGCTGGCAGCTGCGCGTGCCCTGGTTGCCAGCGGGCACCACTGTGCTGGAGCTGGGATTTGCGGTGGATGGTTTTACGGCAGCGATGCTCTTTATGGTGCCCTTCGTATGTTTGATGATCTTCATCTACTCCCAGGGTTACATGAAGCTGGGGCAGTCCGATCAAGATCCGCGTTATGCGCGTTTCTTTGCCTACATCTCGCTGTTTGCTGCCGGCATGCTGGGGCTGGTGGTGGCGCGTGATCTGGTGCTGCTGTTCATCTCTTGGGAGGTGATGGGCCTGTGCTCGTACCTGTTGATCGGCTTCTGGTCTTTCCGCAAGGCGGACAGCGAGCATCACATTGACGCGGCACAGGTCGTGCGCGCGCGCCAGGCAGCCTTGAAGGCGTTCATCACCACGCGCATCGGTGACGTGTTGCTCTTTTCGGGTATTGCGCTGTTGTATAGCTATACCGGTACGCTCACGTTTCGAGAGCTCTTCCGACCTGAGACTCTGGAAACTCTTCAGGCGATCTCGCTACTGGGCATGCCAGCTGTGACGGTGATTGCGCTTTTGGTGTTCGGCGGCGCGGTGGGCAAGAGCGCTCAGTTTCCCTTGCACGTATGGTTGCCGGATGCGATGGAGGGTCCGACCCCTGTGTCGGCGTTAATCCATGCCGCGACGATGGTAGCGGCAGGTGTCTATCTGGTGGCACGCACGTTGCCACTTTTCATTGCCGGTTTTGTGGTGGCCGACGCGCCCGCGCTGCACTGGGTGGCAGTCATCGGGGCCGTCACAGCGCTGTTGGGAGCAACCGTCGGCCTCGCCCAGGATGACATCAAGCGCGTGCTGGCTTATTCCACCATCAGCCAGCTGGGCTATATGATGATGGGATTGGGGCTGGGCAGCTTGGTGGCCGGCATCTTCCACTTGTTGACCCACGCCTTTTTCAAAGCGCTGTTGTTCCTGAGCGCCGGCTCGGTGATCCACGGTGTGGAACACGGCGCACATATCGGAACCCATAATGGCCATGCGGAACATTTCAGCCCCAATGATATGAAGATTATGGGAGGGCTGCGCAACCGCATGCCACGCACATTTGTCGCCTACCTGGCAGGCGCGCTGGCGCTGGTGGGGATTGTGCCCTTTGCCGGCTTTTGGAGCAAGGATGAAATCCTGGCCGAAGCGTTTCACCTGTGGCGTGCTGACGGCACCCTGAACTTGCCCTTCTGGGTGTGGCTGGCAGGCACGTTGGGCGCTTTCTTCACGGCACTCTATATGGGGCGTCAGCTGGGTCTGGTCTTCTGGGGAGAACCGCGCCATGCAGCAGCGCGCCATGCCCAAGAGTCGCCATCCAATATGACGGTGCCATTGATCGTTCTGGCACTGTTTGCGCTGCTGTTTGGCTTTGTAAACGCCCCCTTCTTGGGCAATCCGCTGCATCATCTGATGGGCAATGTGCACGAGGTGAGCGAGGTGGTGCACGCGGAAGCAATTCCTTTCAACCCGACGGTGGCGGGCATTTCGACCGTGTTGGCAGTGGCAGGATTGCTGCTGGGCTGGTCGCTTTATCGCAATTACCGCGCGGGCCAGGTCGAGCCGTTCCAGGCAGCGTTGGGGCCTGTTTTCACCGTATTGCGCAATAAATATTACATCGATGAGCTCTATCAGTGGGCGATCATCCGACCAGCTGTCTGGCTGGCCGATTTCTGCTTTAACATTGATGATCGATGGATCATCGATCCATTCGTCGACCTGGTGGGCGCGGCAGGCCGAGCCGCTTCGGATATTGCGCGAGTGCTGGATAGTGGGGTGATCGACCGCTGGTTTGTCGAGGGCACCGCGCAGCTCTTCAACGCGGCTGGGCGTTGGCTGCGCTACTCGGAAACCGGGCGTGTGCAAAATTATCTGCTCGTGGTAGCTGTGACGATCCTGTTATTATTAGGGCTGTATCTGTACTTCTGATCGCAAGGAGGCAGCGCGCTGATGAATTTCCCGTTTCTCACTTTGATCACCTTCATTCCATTGCTGGGCGCAGTAGTAGTAGCCCTGATGCCGGGCAAGCACGAGCGCGTGCTCAAGCTGGTTGCTGTGTTGTTCAGCGTGCCCTCATTGGTGCTTGCGTTAATCGCCTGGCTGCTATCCGCTCAGGCGGCAGGCGAGATGCAGCTGCTCGAGGAGGCAGTCTGGATTCCCACGCTCAATGCCTATTATCGGGTGGGTGTCGATGGGATCAGCTTGCCGCTCGTGTTCCTGACCACGCTCCTGACCACCCTTTCCCTGTTCTATTCTTCCTACACGATCAAGAAGCGTGTCAAAGAGTTCTTTGCCCTCTTTCTGCTGCTCGAGACAGGCATGATCGGTGTCTTCGTGGCGCTGGACTTGATCCTGTTCTACATCTTCTGGGAGGTCGGCTTGGTGCCGATGTTTCTCCTGATCGGAATTTGGGGGCAGCCGCAGGATCGTCCGCAGTACTCCGCTATCAAGTTCTTCCTCTACACTTTGGTCGGTTCGGTGGCCATGCTGTTGGCTTTCATCGCTATCTATCTGACCACCGGCACGTGGAATATATTGCAAATCCCATCGCTCAAACCATTAGCAGGCAATCCGGCATTGGCGATTGCCGCCTTCTGGGCCATTTTCCTGGCTTTCGCCATCAAGGTGCCTTCCTGGCCCTTCCATACGTGGTTGCCGGATGCGCATACGGCAGCGCCCACCGCCGGTTCTGTGGTGTTAGCAGGTGTACTACTGAAGCTGGGGGGATACGGCATGATCCGCATCCTGCTGCCATTCTTCCCTGATCTGTTCCGGCAATTTGCACCGTGGATTGGTGTGTTGGCGCTGATCAGCATGATCTACGGTGCGTTGGTCAGCATGGCGCAGTGGGACCTCAAACGGCTGATTGCCTACTCTTCGGTGAGCCACATGGGGTTCTTTATGTTGGGGCTGGTGGCAGCGGCAGCTTCGCTGGATGTCGCCAATCCGGTGTTGAACAGCCGTGCCATTGCGCTAAACGGTGCCGTGCTGCAAATGTTCAACCATGGCATCATTACAGGGGGATTATTCTTCCTGGTAGGCGTCATCTACGAGCGCACCCACACGCGTGATTTGAAAGCGTTTGGCGGGTTGAGTGCCAAGATGCCCGTATACTACGGCGTGATGCTCATGACCGCATTGGCTTCCCTGGGGTTGCCGGGACTGGCCGGTTTTATCAGCGAGTTCATGGTGTTCCGAGGAGCTTTTGCCCTTATCCCTACCTATGCCATCATCGGTATCGTGGCGATCGTGTTGGGTGCGGCGTATATCCTTTGGAAGATTGTCCAGTATGTCTTCCTAGGTGAGTTCAGCGAGGAGCGCTGGCAAAAGATTTTCAACCCGGCACATTGGCACTTTTCGCTGGATATGGCCCGTTTCGAAGTGATCACCATGGCACCGTTGTTGTTTTTCATGGTGCTGGTGGGCGTGTATCCGGCGCCGGTGTTGAATGTGATCAATGCCGCCACAACGATGTTGTTGGCCGGGTTGTAAGGCGAATGCCTTTCCATGGTTAGCAGTCGGTTAACCCATTCGCAGCGGAGGATACAGGAGGAACAGCCTTGACGTTCGCTCAATTGCTCATACTGCTCCTGCCTGAGCTGGTGCTAACGCTGGTAGCGTTGGTGGTGTTGGGGCTGGATATGATCTGGCGGGGTGGGAGCTGGTCGCAGCGGTTTCTGCTCTGGATCGCTCTGATTGGCTCCGTAGCGCTCATAGCGGTTACAGTGCTTATCTGGCCGTTGGCGGGTACTGGTGGGTTGCCTATTGCCTTTGCGACTGACAAGGACTTTGGCGGTGACCAGGTGGCGATGATGGTGGTGGATCCATTAGCGCTATTCTTCAAGCTCTTTACAGCGCTCGTGCTGATCCTGGTGCTGCTCTCTTCGAGCGATTATGTCCGGGCGCGCATTCGCTTCCGCGGTGAGTTCTATACGCTCATCTTGTTCGGCGGCCTGGCCATGATGCTGTCAGCTGCTGCGACCAATTTGTTGATGATCTATCTGTCGCTTGAATTTTTGAGCATCACCAGCTATCTGCTCACCGGTTATCTGCGCGAAGACGAACGTTCGACCGAAGGGGCGGTCAAATACTTCCTTTATGGTGCAACCGCTTCGGCGGTGATGCTTTATGGTTTTTCCCTGCTTTACGGAGCGACCGGCACACTCGATTTGGCCGGTATCGCGACGGTGTTGATGGGCGGGATGGTGCCCGTGCACTGGCTGGTGTATCCGGCACTGATTATGGTGTTGGTTGGTCTGGGCTTTAAGATTGCATTGGTGCCGTTCCATCAGTGGGCGCCGGATGCATATGAGGGAGCGCCCACACCGGTGACCGCTTTTCTCTCTGTAGGGCCCAAAGCAGCCGGCTTTGCTGTGTTGATGCGCTTGCTTCTCACCGCGCTTCCGGGTTTCCAACTCGACTGGATAGCGGTGTTGGCAGGTATCGCCATCGTCACGATGACGTTGGGCAACCTGGTGGCGCTCTGGCAGAGCAATGTCAAACGTCTCCTGGCCTACTCGAACATTGCTCAGGCGGGCTATATGCTGATCGGTTTGGTGGCACTTGCCCCTGAAGCGCAAAGCTGGACAACTGGCCTGAATGGCTTGCTCCTGTACCTGTTTGCTTATCTCTTCACCAACTTGGGGGCGTTTGCTGTGGTGATCGCGGTGGAGAATCACACCGGCTCGGCCCAGCTGGATGCCTTCGCCGGGCTGATGCGCCGCAATCCCTTCCTGGCTATCACGATGTTTCTCTTCCTGCTCTCCTTGATCGGTATACCTCCTACGGCCGGCTTTGTGGGCAAGCTGTTCGTCTTCGGCGCTGCTATTCAGCGGCAGATGATCATGCTGGCCGTGGTGGGCATCGTGAATAGCGTCATCTCGGTGTATTACTACTATGCTATCATGCGTCAGATGTTCTTCGGCGAGGCGGTTGATGTATCCCCATTCGATGAAGGCCCTGGTCTGCGCGTCGCGGTGGGCGTGGCGGCTGTTATGGTGCTGATGATGGCCTTATATGCCGAGCCCTTCATCCGTCTGGCCAGTGAATCGGTCAGTCTCCTTGCGGCCTCGTTTTAGACGAGCGCAAGAAATCCTCACCTCAGTGCGGCGTGGGTTTGCCATTTGAGCGTTTTTCTATACTATTGAGAGATATATCAGGAACGTCATCTCATATTAGGGGAAGGGGAAACGGATCCAACATATGAGCTTTCGGGATAACGGGGCGCGCAACCGCCTGTTGGCCGTGCTGTTCGTCGGCGTGCTGATGGGCGCGTTGGACATCGCCATTGTCGGTCCTGCGTTGCCTGCTATCCAACGTCATTTTGGCGTTGAGGATCGTTCGCTGGCGTGGATTTATGCCGTCTATGTGTTGTGCAATCTGGTGGGCACGCCACTCTGGGCGAGGTTGTCAGACACTTTCGGTCGCCGTTCCATTTACATCCTGGATGTGTTGCTGTTTGCCTTGGGCTCTGTGATGGTGGCATTGGCGCCTTCCTTCGCGGTGGTATTATTCGGACGCGCGGTGCAAGGGTTCGGTTCTGGCGGCATCTTTCCGGTCGCCAGTGCGGTGATCGGTGACACGTTCCCAGTGGAAAAGCGGGGCAGCGCCTTGGGCCTGATCGGTGCCGTGTTCGGCATCGCGTTCATCATTGGGCCGGTGATCGGGGGTGTCCTGTTGCTCGCCGGGTGGCAGTGGCTGTTCGTGATCAACCTGCCCATTGCATTGGCCATCATCGTGGCGGGCTGGCGCCTGTTGCCGACAGCGCGACCGGCACGCCAGGGCGAGTTCGACAAAGCTGGCATGGCCATCTTGGCCGTTTTGCTTGCGTCGTTGGCGTATGGCATCAACCGTCTGGACACAACTGCTATTGGGGAGAGTTTGAAATCCTGGCAGGTATGGCCTTATTTGGTGATCGCCATCGTGCTGTTGCCTGTTTTCGTGTGGGTGGAGCAACACGTCACCGGGCCAGTGTTGCGTCCCGGGCTATATCGTACCCACCAGATGCAGCTGGTCATCGTCTTGGCTACCGGTGCCGGGTTGATTGAGTCTGGGATCGCGTTTATTCCTCAGCTGGCGGTGGCAGCATATCATGTTGCCGCTTCCACGGCCAGCTTTATGCTCTTGCCGTTGGTAATCGGCGTGGCTGTCGGTTCACCGATTGTCGGGCGGTTGCTCGACCGTTATGGCTCACGGATCATCGTGCTGGGTGGAACCGTTCTGATGAGTGTCGGCATGCTGGGACTGGCATTGTGGGGAGCTCAGCAGGTGGTCCTCTTCTACGGAAGCACGGTGTTGCTCGGCTTCGGTGTTGCCAGTTTGATCGGTGCCCCGTTGCGCTACATCGTGCTGGGTGAGGCGCGTCCGGAGGAACGTGCCTCCGCGCAGGGGTCGGTCAACCTGTTTATCGGAGCAGGCCAGATGGTGGGTGGCGCTGCGATCGGTGCCATTGCTGGCTCGCTGGGTGGTGGGGTCAGAGGATATACCACGGCATACCTCATCGCTGGCATACTTTCTTTGTTGATGGTGTTCGCATCACTTGGTTTGAAGACGCGCGTCCAGGAGCTTCAGGCGAGGCGACATGGCGAGGAATTCGCGGGTCTATGACGTGCAAGCCGATTCGCGGTGGCTGATTGAAGTGGATGTCTTCAAAGCGAATCCCAAGCGGCCCAATATCCCATGTAAAACGAGAAAAATTGGGTTCTTTTCAACAATTTTCCCCATTGACGAATGCATCCGATGAGTTTACAATTTGGATTAATAGGGTTGCGTGTAATTGGGGTGGTTAGATCAGCGAGGCTATGAAGTACCACATCTGGACGATTGGCTGTCAAATGAATAGCTCCGATTCGCTCCGGGTCGCGGCAGCTTTGGAAGCACGCGGATGTGAACACGCCGAAGATGTCCATCAGGCGGACATTGTGGTGCTGAACACATGTGTGGTGCGTCAGAGCGCCGAGGACCGCGCGAGTGGATTTCTCTGGTCGCTCAAGCCGCTCAAGGAGCGCCGACCCTCGCTCATCATCGCGTTGATGGGGTGCATGGTGGGCATCCGAGGCAACGGCCGACTGCGCGAGCGGTTTCCCCACGTAGATGTGCTGATGCCTCCGGGCGACGTCCGACCCTTGTTGTGTTACCTGGATCAGGTGTTGCCCCAAGAGGGGGTGGAACGGTGTGATGGGAGCGTTCCTCCTATTCTGCCCGCCCATCTGCGCGGGCAGATGGTCAGCGCGCCGGTGCCGGTGGTGTTGGGTTGCAACCATGTGTGCAGCTATTGTGTCATCCCGGCGCGGCGTGGCCGTGAGCGCAGCCGAGAGCTGAATCTCATAGTCTCCGAGATCGAGGCGCTTGCACAGAGCGGTGTGCGTGAGGTGGTATTGCTCGGCCAGATTGTGGACCGCTATGGTTATGATCTGGGCGCTGCGGCACCGCGCCTTCCCGACCTGCTGGCCGCTGTGTCCGCGGTGGAGGGCATCGCACGCATCCGCTTCCTGACCAGCCATCCCAATTACTTCGATGATCGTCTGATCGAGGCAGTACGGACTTTGCCCAAGGTATGCGAACATATCGAGGTGCCCATCCAGGCGGGTGACGATGAGATCCTGCGGCGCATGCGGCGCGGCTATTCGGTGGACGATTACCGTCGGTTGATCGAGCACATCCGCGAGCGGCTGCCGGCTTGTTCCATCGCGACGGATGTGATTGTCGGCTTCCCCGGAGAGACGGAGCGACAGTTCCAAAATACGCTCGACGTGTTGGCCGAACTGGAGATGGACGTATGCCACGTAGCGATGTATTCGCCGCGTCCGGGCACGTTAGCCGCCGCCACGATGGTGGACGATGTGCCGCCAGAGGAAAAGAAGCGCCGCCTGGACGCTGTGAATGCCCTGCAAGAGGAAATCGCCGCGCGCATCAACCGCCGTCTGCTGGGCCAGCGCATGGAAATCCTCGTGGAGGACAAACAAAAGGGCAAGTGGAAAGGGCGCACGCGCACCAATAAGCTGGTCTTTTTCTCCGACAAGAGCGGCCGTGACTGGCGCGGTGAATTGGTTGAAGTCGTGATCACGTGGAGTGGTCCGTGGAGCATGCAGGCCGAGCTGGTGACGGAACGTGAGCAAGAGCGCGCTATGGAAACGCATATTCCCGACTCGATGGCATCCGAGGATTAGCGTGTTTTCTCTCCACTGGCATGGGCACGCTGCTTGAAGCCCTCACTTTTCCTCACTCAATCTGCGGAACGCCTTCTTATAAGCGAGACGATCTCCATCGAGGGGCTGAGCTCTAATATAATCTCTACATAATTCTTACGTGACTCTAATGTCCCTCAGCTAAGCTGAGAGCGAACGTCGAGCTTTGCCACAGGTTGGGTGCAAAGCGAGACGGTTACAATGTCCACCACTGGGGAGGTGCTGTCTCCCCATGTTGTCGTGGCATCGAAACTTGTGGTTGGAGGTTGGAGTATGGATCTAAACAAGTACACACAGAAAGCTCAGGAGGCGATTCTCGCCAGTCAGGAGCTGGCGCGGGAATATAATCACAGTCAGATTGAGCCATTGCACCTGTTGGTGGCGTTGCTGCGCCAGTCGGATGGTGTGGTGCCACAGATTGTGCAGCGCGTGGGTGGCAGTCCAGGCATGTTGCTGAGCGACCTGGAGGCCGAGTTGAATCGGCGTCCCCGTTCCTATGGTCCGACAGCGCAGATCGGCGTATCACGCGCCTTGATCGACACGGCTGCCGAAGCGGAACGCATTGCCGCTCAGATGCGTGACGAATATGTCAGCACGGAGCACCTGTTGCTGGCATTGGCACGTTCTCGGGATACGGTGCGTGACCGCTTGGCGCAGTATGGCCTGAACGAGACCACCATCCTGCAGGCGCTGACCCAGATCCGTGGCAGCCAGCGCGTCACCAGCCCTATGCCGGAGAGCACTTATCAGGCGTTGGAGAAGTATGGGCGTGACCTGACCGAGCTGGCGCGGCGTGGTAAGCTGGATCCGGTGATCGGGCGCGACAAGGAGATCCGTCGTGTGATCCAGATCCTCAGTCGGCGCACTAAGAACAACCCGGTGCTGGTCGGCGATCCAGGTGTGGGCAAGACCGCGATCGTTGAAGGTCTGGCGCAGCGCATCGTGAAGGGTGATGTGCCCGAGGGACTCAAGGATAAACGCGTCATCGCGCTTGATATGGGCGCGCTGATAGCGGGTGCGAAATATCGCGGCGAGTTTGAAGAGCGCCTCAAGGCGGTGCTCAAGGAGATCACCGACAGTGAGGGCAAGATCATCCTCTTCATCGACGAATTGCACACGGTGGTGGGTGCCGGTGCCGCCGAAGGCGCTATGGATGCCAGCAATATGCTGAAGCCGATGCTGGCGCGAGGTGAGCTTCATGCCATCGGCGCGACCACGTTGGATGAGTATCGCAAACATATTGAGAAGGACGCTGCCCTGGAGCGTCGCTTCCAACCGGTGTTGGTGGAGGAACCCAGCGTGGAGGACACCATCAGCATTCTGCGTGGCCTCAAAGAGCGCTACGAAGTGCACCACGGGGTGCGCATCACCGACAGCGCCGTGATCGCGGCGGCGACGCTCAGCCATCGTTACATCAGTGATCGCTTTCTGCCCGACAAGGCGATTGACCTGATCGACGAGGCGGCCAGCCGTCTCAAGATGGAAATCGATAGCAAGCCGCAGGAGCTGGATGCGCTCGACCGCCAGATTATGCAGTTGGAGATCGAGCGTGAGGCACTCAAGAAGGAAAAAGACGAAGCGAGCAAGCAACGGCTGGCTGAGCTGGAGAAGGAACTTGCCGACTTGCGGGAGGAATCGCGCCGCCTGACAGCGCGTTGGCAGGCAGAGAAAGCGGCGATCCAGGCGATTCGGCAAACCAAGGAGGAAATCGAGCGCACGCGCATCGCCATCGAGCAGGCAGAGCGACGTGCCGACCTGGAGGAAGCGGCGCGTCTGCGCTACGGTCGCCTGCGCGAGCTGGAGGCACAATTGCAGCAATATGAAGCCCAATTGATGGAGCTGCAAAAAGGTTCACCACTGCTAAAGGAAGAGGTGGATGCCGAGGACATCGCCGAGGTGGTATCCAGCTGGACGGGTATCCCGGTCAGCAAGCTATTGGAAGGCGAACGTGAGAAATTGCTCCATATGGAGGAGCGGTTGCATCAGCGTGTCGTTGGCCAGGATGAGGCAATCAAGGCGGTCTCGGCTGCCGTGCGCCGCGCACGTGCCGGGATGCACGATCCTAATCGGCCCATCGGCAGCTTCCTGTTCTTAGGGCCGACGGGTGTGGGCAAGACCGAGCTGGCGCGCGCATTGGCCGAATTCTTGTTCGACGATGAGAACGCCATGATCCGCATCGATATGAGCGAGTATCAAGAGCGTCATACAGTGGCGCGGCTCATCGGTGCTCCGCCAGGCTACGTTGGCTATGAGGAAGGCGGTCAGCTGACCGAGGCGGTGCGGCGCAAACCGTATAGCGTGGTGCTCTTCGATGAAATCGAGAAGGCCCACCCGGAGGTCTTCAACGTGCTGTTGCAGGTGCTCGATGATGGCCGACTGACCGATGGGCACGGCCGCACGGTGGATTTCAAGAACACGGTCATCATTATGACCAGCAACATCGGTAGTCATTACATTATGGAGCTGGGAATGGAAGCGGCGGAACACAAGGTGATGGAAGCGCTGCGACAGCACTTCCGGCCCGAGTTCCTGAACCGCATCGACGAGGTTGTGGTATTCCATAGCTTGACCCGCGAGCATCTGACGCGCATCGTGGACATCCAGGTGGAGCGCCTGGAGAAGCTGCTGGCCGATCGGCGCTTGACGCTGGTGCTGGACGCAGCGGCGCGCAACTTCCTGGCCGAGAAGGGCTATGACCCGGTCTTTGGGGCACGGCCGCTCAAGCGCGCGATCCAACGCTACTTGCAGGATCCGTTGGCCGTGGCGATCCTGAACGGGCAGTTCCATGAAGGCGACACGATTTATGTCAGTGTCGAGGGAGATCGTTTGATCTTTCAGCGCGGTCCTGCCCAGACAGGAGGCAACGGCGCGGAACAACCTGAGACGGTCGTGGTAGAGGGAGAGATCGTAGAGTAAAGCACGACGCATCCGGTTTCTCAGTCGACGGGGTGTGGCCTCTCTGGGATGACCAGCTGATGCTGCACCCCGTCCGTGCTTGGAATTTATCGGGCTTCGGTCTCGATGGATGTTTCCCGGACGATCTGGCGTGCGAGAGCGCGCACTTCGGACAAGTTGCCGGATTGAGCTAGTCGTTCCAGCTCGCGGCACATTTGGGCTACCTGACGCAGTCGCTGTGCCATGGTGCGCTGAGCGATGAAGGCACGCGCCAGATCCTGTCCGTAGGTGAGCGTTTGTTGGTGGGCTATCTCCATCTGAGCGCGCGGCGAAGAAAGGGGTTCCTTAGGAACTGTCGGTAAAACCACCCGGAAACAACTTCCCTTCCCCACTGTGCTGGACACCTCGATGTGACCTCCATGCAGCTCAACCGCTCGTTTGGCAATTGCCAGACCCATGCCCAATCCGCCTTGCCGGCGTGTCATATGTCTCTCTACCTGGTAGAACACGTCGAAAATCCTTTCCTGCTCGGCGACCGGGATGCCAACCCCGGTGTCTTCAATCTCTAATATTATGTGCTCGTTCTCCTGGAAGGCGCGCACGTAGACTGTTCCACCGGCATGATTGAACTTGATGGCATTGTCCAGTAGATGCCCTATTGCTTGAGTTAACATAATACGATCACCGCTCGTCAACAAGGGGCGGCCGCTGGGCTGAACCACGATCTTGACCTCTGCCTGGTTCGCTTGGTAGGAGACGGCGTGGACAGCTTGTTCGATCAGGTGATTCAGATCAAATCGATCTGCAGTTCCCTCAGAAGTGCTGCTACGTACCGCTGCAAAATCCACCAGCTCGTTGACGATCGTCTTGAGACGATTGGCAGCGCTGACAATGGCTTGGACAGACTCTGAGACGGTGGAGTCAGGTATGTTAGCCAGTTCCTCGCTTAGTACGCCAGCGAAACCCAGAATGATGGCCAAGGGGGTGCGCAGCTCGTGCGCTGCGATGTCAATAAACTCCTCCTTAAGTTTTTCTAGGCGCTTGCGTTCTGTCAGGTCGAACAAGCTGATCACCCAACCTTGCTGAGTTCCGGAGACAAGCGGAGCGCCTATAACTTGGATCGTGCGCTGGTGAGAAGGATGGGATAGGGTGACTTCCACGTTGATGAGGGGAGTGCGGTGCTCTGCAGCGTCGAGCAGCACCGTTGCGAGCTGTTGCGAGGGTATCAGCTCGCTCAGATGACATCCCGCGCAATTAGGACGCTCGACCAGTGACTCAAAGTGCGGATTGGCCTGGATGACAACCATCCGTTCATCCAGGACGGCCAGCCCATTAGGGGCAGTGGCCCACACGATGCGCAGCTTCTCGTTGGCGATCTCGAGCTCTTGGCGCCTGGCACGTTCCTGCCGGTAGACGCGCACGAGGTCCTCGCCATATCGCTTGGCCTGCGCATATGCCATCTCAGCTTCATCGGGTGTGTCAGGAGAACGTTGGTTCATCATCTGCTTACCCGTTTGCCTCAGGTCCAGCGCCGCGCTACTCGCTTACGTCAAGTAACTTAAAGTATAATACGAGAATCCGCGTTACGCAAGTGCGAGCTTCGTCCTACTATGTGGGCTTTGAGTGAAGTTGATGTAACAAACTCGAGCTTGACTCTACCTGCATTGGGTACGATAATGATAGCTGTTTGGCAACGTTGTCAGATAACGTTGCCAGCTGCGGCTGAGAGGCGTTACGATGGCGGTCACCCTGAAAGATGTGGCCAAAGCTGCCGGCGTATCGGTGAGCACCGTCTCACGCGTCGTGCGAGACGCAGCCTATATCGACGCTTCCACTCGCCAGCGTGTATTAGAAGCTATTCAAGCGCTGCAATACCGACCCAATCCTGTTGCGCGCCGCCTGAAGTACGGGCGCACTTATACCATCGGTTTCATTATCCACGACATTTCCAACCCATTCTATGGCCATGCCGTCATTGGCGCAGAACGTTACATCAGCAGCGTAAAGCCGCCCGAGTTTGATCTGTTCATCCTGAACACGGGACGCGATCCCAAGAAGGAGAAGCGCGGTGCTGAAATTATGCTTGATCGCCGCGTTGAGGGCATCATTCTGGCCTCCACAGCGGTGCCGGAGTGCCTTGAAGCTTTCCAGGAGGTGACCGTCCAGCACGGTATTCCTATCGTGTCCATAGACAACTACCTGGGCGGCTTTGAATGCGGCATTGTGAGCGCGGAGAATCAGATCGGGGCTTATCAGCTGATGCGGCACCTTCTGGGACATGGCCATCGTCGCATCGGGATTCTGGCCGGCCCGAATGCTGAGAGTCACGCCCGAGAACGCGTGGAGGGTTGCCTGCAGGCGTTGCATGAAGCGGGTTATGCGTCTGACCAAGTCCTGATTTCTGCCGGCAACTGGTCAGTGGAGGACGGATATCGCATCACCCGAGAGTGGTTGAAAAGCGAACAGCCACCGAGAGCTATTTTCAGCAGCAATAATCTCATGTGTATGGGGGCTCTGTACGCCATTCAAGAGCATGGCTGGCATGTGCCACGAGATGTCGCTGTCGTCTCGTTCGACGGGATTGAGTTTGGCACTTTCTTGCGGCCTGTTTTGACCACGCTATGTTATGACTGGGAGAAGATTGGCGAGGAGGCTGCTCGATTGGTGTTGGAAGCCGTAACAGGGTCGAGCCATTGCGATCAGCCGCTGCGTCAGGTGAGAGTGCCTGTACAGCTGGTGATCGGCGAGTCGTGTGGCTGCCGCTTTGCATCGGAACAGGGGCGAGGTGTGGGGGAAAAGATGGTTCCTCTGCACGAGGGAGAGAAAGGAGGCGGATTGACATTTGGTGCTGTGAAAGGTTGACAGTGTAATACTCGGTGTGATATCGCGAAGAAAATGGGTGGTATCCACTCAGCTGGGGAAGCACCATCATATTTTACAAGGAGCAAACACGATGACCACTGAAATTCCCAAGTCAGAGTTTCAAGAACGGATCAGACATATCCAACAGGAGCTCGCCAAGCGCGGGCTCGATGCCCTATTCGCCTTTGGCAGCGAGGCGGAACCTCAGAATGTGCGGTACCTCTCCGATTATTGGCCCGCATTTGAGACAGCTGGGGTGTTGGTGCCGGTGGAGGGCGATCCTGTCCTGATCATTGGGCCGGAGAGCTTAACCTATGCGCAAAGCCGCAGCAAGATTGAAAAGATTCGCCAGATTCTGGAGTTCCGTGAGTCGGCCGAACCAGAATATCCCGGCAAGCAGCTCGACACCTTTGCCAGCGTGTTTGATGAGATCTCCCGCGGCAAGGGTGTGAAGCGCCTGGGATTGGTGGGTTACCCGGTCATTGTGGCACCGGTCTACGAAGCGCTACGACGTGCGATGGCCGGCGGCGAGCTGGTGCGTGCCGATGATATCCTCATCGAGATGCGCAAGGTAAAGAGCGAGAATGAGCTCGCTCTGATGCGACGCGCCTTTCAGATATCGGAACAGGCGATGGAAGCGGTGCTGAATCATATCAAGCCTGGAATGAGCGAGACCCAGGTGGTGGGCATTGCCCAGGCGAAAATGTACGAGCTGGGTGCGGAGTATGAGGGCCATCCGCTCTACGTGCTTTCTGGCCGCAACAGTGCCAATGCCATCGGCCGGCCCACGGCCAAAAAGTTGGTGGAGGGCGAGATTATCCAGCTTAACATCGGTGCGCGCGTAGGAGGCTACTCGTCCAGCGTGGGACGACCGATCGTGCTGGGGCGCATCTCGGATGACATTCGCAAGTTTCTCCAGGTGGGATTGGACGCATCGGCAAAGACAATGGAGGTCATGCGCGCCGGCGTGCCGGCGCGGGATGTCGCGTTAGCGGTGCAGGATTTTATCACGCAGCGAGGATACGGCGACTGCATCCTCTACGGACCATGCCATGGCATCGGTCTGATGGAGTGCGAGCATCCCTGGATCGAAACCAACTCGGATTATGTATTGCAGGAGAATTATACCTTCCAGGTGGATTGCTTCCTGTACACTCCGCACTACGGTGCGCGCTGGGAGGACGGTGTGCGGGTGACAAAAGATGGCGTGGAGCAATTCTCTTCCTATCGGCGCGAGCTGATTGTTATCTAGAATAAGATGATAGAGATCTTGGCTGCACTTTGCCATTGGGCGTTGCGCTCAGCCACGCTCTGTTTGTTCATCCGCCGGGCACAGCGAGATGATGGCCTGCGAGGGGTACATTTGAATTTGGGCAGCCCCCTAACCCTCCGTGCATGCGGGGAAGGAATGTGAAGCGAGCCGCACGCGGGACGGGGAGGGGCGATCCGCCAGATCACCCTAACAACCGCTCCCGCACGGCCGCGGCACGGATAGCCGAGCAACCGCCTTGTAAGCGGTCGGTCGTCGGTTCGAGTCCGACCGTGGGCTTGGTTTGCGGTGACGCTTGGTGACGCTTTTAGGCGGGTTTTCAATTAATTTCCCATGGAGTCGATTCCATGGGAAACTTTTTGAAAAATGG
>JBMFPH010000012.1:0-28646 GCA_049969215.1 Anaerolineae bacterium
CGTGTCCGGCGATCCCAGATACAACATCTGTCCGCCATCCACGACCAACGTCGCTCCGGTCACAAAATCGGCATCGCCGCTGGCAAGGTACGCGACCGCCTTGGCAATATCCTCTGGTGTGCCCAAGCGGCGCCATGGCACGCGTTGCCATCCGGCGTCCACCACCGCATCACCGTACATTGCGCGTTCACCCGGTGTGTCGATCCATCCCGGCGCAATGACATTAACGTTGATCCGGTAAGGTGTCAGCTCTGCCGCCAGCGAACGCCCCAGCATGTGCACAGCCGCCTTGGCCATGTTGTATGCTGCCTGGCCAGCGAAAGGCACCTCGGCACACACCGAGCCAATAATGATGATCTTCCCTCCCAGGCGACCGTTTTCGTTCTGGTGCACCATCTGTCGCGCCGCAAACTGGCACGTATGATAGACACCGAATTGGGTGACCTCAAAGACGCGTCGATGCACCTCCCAATCGGCATCGACCAGCATCGCATGGCGTTCGAAAACCGCATTGGCGACCACGATGTCGATATACCCGAAGCACTCCACCGCTGCATCAAACATGTGCCGGACAGCCTCTCGTTTCGCCACATCGGCTTGATAGACCAGCGCCCGGCGTCCTAGACGGCTGATCTCCTCAGCCACCTGCTGAGCTTCCTCAGCGTGGGAATAGTAGTTGACAACAATATCGGCTCCCTCTGCAGCCAGATGGAGTGCAATGCCGCGGCCTATGCCCCGTGATGCACCGGTGATCAGCGCAACCTTGCCCTTGAAACGGTCCATAATCTTCCTCTACATATGATGCAAGTAGTCTTTGATAAGCGGGTAGAGTTGTTTGTAACGTGCGATGCGTTCCTGGTAGATGGCGTGTGTGGCCATCCTTGGCTCAAAGGTGCGGGTGATATGCACGAACGCCTCGGATGCTTCAACACCTGAAGTGAAGCTACCGCTACCTACGCCAGCCAACAGCGCAGCACCTAATACACCACATTCGTTCACCTGCAGCCGCATAATCGGCTGCCCCAAAATATCAGCCGTCAATTGTAACCAGACATCCGACTTGGAGCCACCGCCGGTAGCGCGAAACTCGGTGATCTGAAGCACACTGCGCGGAATTAGGTCCAACGCCTCGGCGAAATAATATGTGAGACCCTCCAGCAGTCCCTTTATCAGCTGGCCACGCGTGGTCTCCAGCTTCAAACCCATGATAACTCCAGAGGAATTAGCATCAAAGGTGGGCGGCCCACAGGTGGCGAAATGAGGCAATACCATTAAATTGGTAGGCTCGGCAGGCAGTTCGGCCATCAGCCGATCGTAGATATCATATCCTTTCACCTTTGCTTCGGCATACTCAGCAGCAGCCATTGTATCACGTGCCCAGCGCAAGATAGAGCCACCAATATTATAAATGAAGCTGACGAACTGGCCCGGGAGCACATGATGCTCGATATTGAGCCCGACTTCCCGCAACGGTTGACTTGGGGGCAGATGATCATACGTCGGGGTGATACAAATGAATGTGCCCATGCCATACACAGCACGCCCCGGACGTACCACCCCGGCACCCAGCGCATTGCAACATTGATCGTGCCCCCCCACGACAATTTTAACCCCACGTGGCAGTCCTAACCCTTCGGCGATTCGAGCGTCCACCTCTCCTACTACGCTGCCGGCGGGCACAACGCGCGGCAACTTCTCGCGGGGAAGGCCTGTCGCTTCCAATAGCTCGGGTGACCAATCAGCAGTGTGCACATCGAATAAGAGTGTGCGATTCGCGAGCGAAAAGTCTGTCACCGGCTCACCGCCCAGCAGGAAGCCGATAAGACCACTGGTAAGCAAAAACAAGTCAGCGCGCTCGAAGAGGTCACGTCTGTGATCACGTAGCCAGGCCAGCTTGGGCGCTGAGTGCGCTAATCCTAAGATGTTTCCGTTGATCTCGTGCAATCGTTGTGCACCAGGGCGCTGCCACATCTGCTCAACGTATTCCTCACCGCGTGCATCAATCCCCAACACAGCTCGATCCAGGATGACACGGTCGGCCAAGCGCACCGGGGTCATCGCTTCGCCCATCGAGGAGACCGCCAAAGCGGTGATGGAATGTCCCCGAGCCGCTGCAGTTACCTCGCGGATGACCTCTTGGACCTTATGCCAAACGTCGTGCATGTCCAGTTCGGCCCAACCGGGTTGAGGATGAAGAATGGGATACTCACGGTAAGCAAGCGCCACAAGATCACCGTCTTCGGCCACAACACCCGCTTTGCAGCCTGTCGTGCCCACGTCAATGCCCAGCAAGCTCATTGTGCTTCCTCCGTGAAATTAAGCTTTGGCGAAACCCTGTCTACAGAGTTTCATTTGGCTCTGTGACACAGCAACCCACCTGCTGGAACGAGGCAGGCGATATTGCTTATAAGGCAAATGCGAACGCGACGCTAATCCTCACAACCACCCCCGCAGCTGAGGCGCCACACATTGCCATCCCGCGCCAATAGCTCATCCGCCTCAGGCGGTCCCCAACTGCCAACCGGGTAAGTCACCAGGGGTGGCGCATCAGGTGACTCCCAACCGCGCAGGATGGGATCTATCAATTGCCAGGCCGCTTCGATCTCGTCATAACGAGCGAAGAGCGAAGCATCCCCACGCAGTGCATCCAGCAGTAAACGCTCATAGGCATCCGGGATCGCTTGCTCGCCGAAGCCTGTCCGGTAGTGAAATTCGAGATCTCGGGAGATGGTCTCCTGAGCCGAATCGGGCACTTTCGTTTCGAACTTAAGATGAATGCCTTCATTGGGCTGAATGCACAGAGATAGAATGTTTGGTGTAAATTCCTTGCCGGGTGGCAAGTCAAACATCACATGCGGTGGACACTGGAACTGGATGACAATTTCAGAGGTTTTCTGCGCCAGAGCTTTGCCCGAACGCAGATAAAATGGAACCCCTTGCCAACGCCAGTTATCAACGTAGAGCTTGAGCGCGGCATAGGTGGGGGTTTGCGAGTCGGGTGCCACCCCAGGTGTGTTCCGGTAGCCTTCGTACTGAGCGCGCACGGTATCGTGTAACTCAATCGGACGCACCGCGCTTAGCACCTTGACTTTCTCATTGCGCAATGCATCTGCGTTGAATGAGGCGGGTGGCTCCATAGCCACCAACGTTAACAATTGCAAGAGATGGTTCTGAAACATATCACGTAACACCCCAGTCGCGTCGTAGAAAGCAGCACGATGCCCCACGTCCACACATTCGGCAACCGTGATCTGGACGTTGCATACGTATTGCCGATTCCAAACCGGCTCAAAAATAGTATTGGCAAAACGGAAGAAGAGAATATTCTGTGCTGTTTCCTTGCCCAGATAATGGTCAATTCGATAGACCTGACTCTCCTGAAATACGCTGTGCACGGCATAGTTGAGCGATTGTGCTGAGGCGAGATCGTGCCCGAAAGGCTTCTCGATAACGATGTTTCGCCATCCTTCCTGCTGGGACGCCATCCCCGCTGCGCCCAAGTGAGCGACAATAGGGATGTACAATGTCGGCGCCGTGGCCAAATAATACAGCCGATTGGACGGTCCCCCTTCCAGGCGGCGGAGCACTTGATCTAGATAGGCATAGCTCTCGGAGTTCTCTAAATCACCCTGGACGTAGTGCAGCATCGGCGCAAAGGAAGCCCACAGCGTTTCGTCCAACATGCCGCCGACAACTCTCTTAGCGGCAGCATGCATCATCTCCCGGAAGATTTGATCGTCATACGGCCGACGAGCAAAGCCGACGATCCGTGTCTCTGACGGCAGACGGCCCTTGCGGTAGAGACTAAACAAAGAGGGTACCAATTTGCGCTGAGTGAGATCACCCGAGGCGCCGAAAATCACAATTGTATGAGAAAGAGCAGGCGCCGGTTGGACAGGTTCACTGGGCGTGCCCCAACGCACGCGTGAGACTCCGCCACACGAACCAGGATGCATCTGGATCCCCTCCCCAATCGAGCTCAACACCATGCCTGGGGGTGATCTTCCCGCACGAGGTCGGCAGCGCTGGCATTTATCTCCACCTGCTCCACCGTCTTGCAACCCGGAATGACGCACGTTACCGCAGGATGGCGCAGGCACCACGCCAGAGCCCAAGCTGCCATTGGCATGCCTGGTGGCACTTCTTGCCGCGCAATCTCCTGTACCAATTCCAACCGCCGCCGCATCTCCGCTTGGTCTTGTTGGGAACGCACATCATCAACTTGAGTGAACTGCGTCCCCGGTTGATACTTGCCGCTCAACAGACCACTTGCCAATGGCACACGGGCAAGCACTCCCAGATCCTGCTCTTGACAGGCTGGCAGCACACGCTGCTCCGGACTGCGCTCCAACCGGTTATAAACCAGTTGGATCACGCTGGCGCCAACTCGGCTGGCGTGCTGCACCTGATATAGGTTCTCGCTCTTGCTGCTGATCGAGATACCCAGAAAGCGAACCTTCCCAGCCTGTACCTGTTTGTCCAACATTGTCCATAAAGCGTCCTGGTTGAAAACCTGATCGCTTCCGGAGTGAAATTGATACACATCGATCGTTTCGGTGCCCAAAGCTTTGAGTGAAGCTTCCAGCTGGATCAGCACCTCGTCCGGAGACCAGCGCTCCGCACGTTGAAAGTTGCGAATGAACTGATGTCCGAACTTGGTGGCAATGATCCACTTATCGCGCTGGCCCCGAATGGCACGACCGATCAACTGCTCGGATAGGTGGTCACCATAACATTCGGCGGTATCTAAGAAATTGATACCAAGCTCTTGCGCACGTCCGAGCAAACGATCTACTTCAGTTTGGGTGAATCTTTTGCCCCATTCTCCACCAAACTGCCACGTGCCAAGGCCGATCACAGAAACGCGCAGTCCTGTCTTACCCAAACGCCGATAACGCATAAGCCTTACCCTTCGCTGCTCCGTGTGCGCACCTTCGCGGAGCTGGCACAAAGTATAGCACAGGCATCCTACTCCGAACAATCAGAACGTGCAGAAGTAATTGACATTGCTACGACGCGGCAACCTTGCTATAATGATAAATGGAGATGCGCGAGGTTCCCCAGCTATGTGGGGAACAAAGTATGGCGCGTGTGTCTCCGGAATCCCAGTTTACGAAAGGGTGCCGGACAATGAAAACAAAAGCAGTGCTTCTAACCCTGGTAATATTGATAGCCTCGATTCTCATTTGCACAGTCTCCCCAAGCTATGCCGGTCCTAGCGCGCGTACCGTTTTGCTCTCAGTACAACCGCTGGGAAACGGCTTAACCATTGGGCAGCTGCAACCTGGCGGCCAACAATGGTACCAGCTCAACTCGGCCTCACTAAAGAGCGATACCGATCACTTGGTGGTGCTCAATATGGTCTACCGGCCTGGTAATCATGATGTGACACCTTATGTCAATTTCCAGGTCCTTAATCAAGACCAACTGGAGCGCTGGATGCAGGGTAACTCCAACGCTGCACTCGGCATAGGAGTCTTCACCACCACCGACTTTGATCCGGATTCGGCAGAGCGCATGTGGACCGGGAGTTTGCTGCGCGAGGAAACCTATTACGTCCGTCTGTTCAACAACTCGGCTACGCCGGTGGAATACCATTTGATGACAATGAGCCAACCGGCGCAGATCGTGGTCGCCGAACCCGCTGTGATGGGAGAGGAACAAACTTATGCACAACCGGCGGCGTCAATCGAGACGAATCCATCGACCTCCTCTGGAACGACTTCAATAACCTCTGAGGCAGTGCTCAAGCCCGCTGCCTCTCCTGATGAGGCACGCCGGCGTATGATCGTCGCCGCGGTACAAAGCATGTCACCCGAGGAAGCGGTCGCCTGGCTGGCGCTGGCCGAACAAGCTGGCTTGCTCCCCGGCAACACTGTCGCAGCCACTCCTAAAACATCCTCCGACAGATCGGCCACTGCTGTGAACGCACCACCTGAGGTGCCGCAGCCGACCGCTGAGGCAGCACCCGCCGAACGTACCTTGTCGCCAGCAGAGCTCTATCCGAGTGTATATCCCAACCGCCCACTGACACTACACGACGGTGTCAATGTGGGCCGTCTAGCACCCGACGGGGAGCACTGGTACGCTTTCATCCGCCAAGATTTTGATAAGCAGCGTTTCGAGCATATGGCCCTCACAATGTTCGCCACCCCAGCAGACGGCAATCGCTCCCATCACATTAATTTTCAGATCTACCCGGCCAGCCAGCTCCATATCTGGCTGCGCGGTACTCCCAATGCAATGGTGCCGATGGGCCAGGGTCAATGGGTAGAACGCGATAAAGACCCGCTGACCGGCGAGCGATTGTGGTCAGGCAATGTGGTGGACGGCGACACATATTATGTGCGCATCTTTAACCACAGTGATCAGGTCATTGATTACTATCTCATCACGAATGATGTGATCAACACCGAGCTGGGTGAACGCGTTTTTTCGGCCAATCAGTTCTACCCTTATGTGCTGTATCCACCGGACAGCCAGGCAGCGCGTAACCATTAAACACAACGTGAGACGAGATGGCGAATATGGAAGAAGAAGAACAGTCTGGACAGTCAATCGTGATCCTGATCACACGCAACGGCATGGGACATGCCGAACCCGCTTTACAGCAGCAACTCATTGAAAAATATCTCGCATTGTTGGATGAGAACAACTTGTTGCCGGCCGCAATTTGCCTATACGCCGACGGGGTCAAATTGGCGGTGGACGGTTCACCCGTATTGGCCCATCTCAAGTCGCTGCAAGCCAAAGGGGTCCACGTGATCCTATGCAGCACGTGTTTGAACTACTTTGGGTTGACCGAACGGGTGCGCGTCGGCATCGTGGGCGGTATGGGGGATATCATCACAGCGCAATGGCGCGCGGATAAAGTGATCACCTTATAGCGTGCTTGCCAGGATGTGCACGTAACATTATGCGCGTGAGCGTCAAAAGCGCTCGAACAGATCGGTCTCGATGCTTTGCGGCCAACCTACTGTGGAGCGTGCCAGGATATAGCTCTCTGTGCACAACCAGGGCTGGAGCATGATTTCTTCCGGCATCGTGATAAAGGGGTTATTATGCCCCAGTTGGGTGGCGTGGCAGCGGATGCCGGCCAGCTTCACTTGCAACCACTCACTCACATCGATCACGGTGGTTATTTCATCTTCACGATATGCTGTGAAAGGAAACGGCACTCCATCCATCATCACGGTTGACGACATCCCATTGCTGACCATCCCGGCGAGTTGTGTCTCGGTAAGAGCACGAAAATAGAGTTTGCGCACCTGATGGGGCTGACAGGCACCCTGCAATAGATCAGGGAAACAGTCGGGATCAGCAGCTAAGTCGAAGGCAATGCTCGCCCAACGATGGACAGCGATATGGTCATAATGTCCATAAATGCCATCCGACCCGAAAGTGATGATGACATCCGGACGCAACTCGCGAATGATGCGCACCAAGCGTGCCACGGCCTGCCCTTGATGCACAATGGTGAGCTGCCCGTCCTGATACCCCATGAAGATGGGGGGATGGGCACCGTAGATGCGACAAGCACAGCGCAGTTCTTGTTCGCGCACATCCGGAAGGTTGGCCGGCGTTGCCAACTCTGGCACCGCAATTTCCCCTGCCTCACCCCGCGTGGCAGTCACCACGTACACATCACAGCCTTGAGCAGCATATTTAGCTAGTGTGCCACCGCTGCCGAACGCTTCATCATCCGGATGAGCATAAACCGCCATCAAAGTGTAGCGTGCCAACGCTTGCCTCCACTTATGCCACCATCAGGACCACTCCACTGCGACCCTACTTTTCAGGATACACTTGCACAAAACGACCTTCGCGTACCTGGAAGATATAAATAGCAGGTGTTCGCACATCACCATTGGCATCGTAGCTAATGGGCCCCAGCAAAGAGGACACTTCCATCTGCCGGATTGCCTGCGCCACATCTGAGCCTTTGAGACTCCCAGCTTTGGCGGCACCTTCCAACAATACCTGTCCCGCCACATAGCCATTCAAGCTGTAAGTATCCGGATTCCGATACTCCACCGCCTGGTAGGCAGCAATCCACTCCGCGCTGGCAGCTGTCCATGGACTCGGACCGAAAGCGCTGACATAGATTCCCTCAGCCGTGCCATCGGATTCGTCGATCGTGGCAGCGAGAAAACAACCATCTGAAGCCAGAAACGGAGCATTGAGACCTGCCCGTACAAGCGCATAGCGCAGATAGGGACATTCGACCTCGTAACCAGCGTAGAAAATAGCATCCGGCTTGGCTTGGACGAGCTGGGACACCTCAGTTCCGTATTCACGCTGCTCTACTTGTACCTGAATTTGGGCAACCACCTGAATGCCGGCCGCTTTCAGATTTTCGACCACCGCCGCAGCTAATCCAATACCATAAGGATCATCATTGTGCAACACAGCCACCCGTTGTGCCTGCAGCGCTTTGTTCAAGAATTCCGCATCGATTTTCGCCTGAACAGCGTCATTCGCGTTGACACGGAAGAAGTTACGATAACCCCTTTGTGTCAAGCTCACCTCACTGGCCGTGGGGGTGATAACCACAAATGGCAGATCTTTATAGATTTCCATAGCTGCGAGTGTCTGACCACTATTCAGATGACCGATGACACCCAAAATGGGTTTACCGGCTGCCACGTCATCTGCCACACGTTGCGCCACTGTTGTGGCCACCTCACTATCGCTTTCGTCGTCCAGTCCTTCAACCACCACACGATAGCCCATCAGCCCTCCACGGGCGTTGATTTCGGCAGCGATCAAACGTACACCGCCCAACACGGTCTGTCCGGCATTCGCCTGGAAACCGCTTAGCGGCACTGCTACATAGATATACACGTCCCCCTTGGTCGGCTGTGTCGTTCCGCTTGTGCAGCTTGCTACCAAGATTGCAGCCAGAAATAACGAGAGCATGGCCCAGTAGAGCTTATTGCGTCTGGATAGAGATTGTCGCATCACTCATCCCCTCTCTGCTAAATGCCCTAGCTGGAGATCATCATATTATCCTAGAGAGAGCTATAAGACAAGCACTTCAAAAACCAGAAACGGTAACAAAAGATTGTATACTGTCTCGCTTTGATGGATGAGTAACCAAGCGAATCCTCAAAGTGTTTGGATACCTTTACCGTCAATCCAGCACGCGGCCAAGTCAGGCAATATGGCCAAGGGACCTTGTTGGCGTGTGCAATCGGGTAGCGAGCGCAGGAATTCTTGGCCATATGCCTTGGTGAGAATGCGCCGATCCAGGCATACCACAACACCACGATCCTGATGCGATCGAATCAATCGTCCAAATCCCTGACGAAAACGCAAGATGGCATTGGGCAACGAGAATTCGTAGAAAGGATCCGCGTATACCTCGCTGCGCGCGGCAAAGACTGGATCATCGGGCACATCGAACGGCAGACGCGTGATCACCACACAGCTTAACTTCTCGCCGGCGACATCGATGCCCTCCCAAAAGCTGCGCGTGCCAAACAGGACACAACGTTCTGTAGTCTTGAAGCGCTCCAGCAGATGTACACGCGAGCTAGTGCCTTGTTCCAGCAGCACGATTTCGTCCTGCCCAAGAGCTTCGCGTAAAGCATTGGCAGTGTGACGCAGCTGACTATGTGAGGTAAACAACACTAATGTGCGACCACGGGTCGCACGCACGAGGTTGAGAAGTGCCATCTCCAGCTTATGCTGATACCCCGGCTGGCCAGGCTCTGGGATATCAGTGGGCAAATAAAGCAGCGTTGAAGAACGATAGTCGAATGGAGAAGCCAGCACCATCTCGCTGACGTCTTCAGCACCTAGTCGCTCACGCAAATAACTGAAACTATCAGCCGTGCGCAATGTCGCCGACGTCAGGACAATCGCTTCATTCGCTTCAAACAGATGGCGACGCACCAAGTGTCCCACATGCAATGGTGCCGCGTGCAACGTGGGTGTCTGTTCTTGGTTGGAAAGTTCCAGCCAGACGACATGGGAATGGTAGCTGGCTTGCGGCGCGTTGTCTTCCAAAATGGTCTGCAACTGGCTACGGAACACGTCCACACGGGTGCGATAGCTGCTCAGTTCGCTCTGGATCTCCTCTGCGACGCGCAGTCCCACTTGTTCATCCAACTGTGCAATCAGCTGTGCCAGATGGCTCAGATTGCGGCTTAGCTGAGTTAGGCAATCTGCGAGATCACTCCATACCATTTCCACCCTGTCCCAAGCCGGCTGATGACGCACCGCGGAGGTCAGGCGCAATCGTCGCTCATAAGAGGCATTGTTATCCCTCGGCGCATAAAGTTCCAAGAAGGATCCCAATGTGTCGAACAATGTGCGCGTTGCGCTACGTGTTTGTGTCACGAGATTATGGCAAGAACTCACAAACTCCTGTAATGTGCTAACCACCTCTGGCGACAGCTCATGACGTACGCGTGGCACCAATGTGCCGAAAAAGCCGCCGTAGCGATGTGAACCGACCGGATCACTGAGATCGCTTAACAGGCATTCCAGCGCTGCCTGACCCACCTGAAAGCTCAACTGGTTGGTGACGCTCTCCTCGAGATGGTGCGCCTCATCAATAATGAGGTAACGATATTCCGGTAGCACGCGATTTTCAGTCGCCACATCCGCTAGCAGCAAGGCATGGTTCACTACCACAATATGGGCGCTTTCCGCTGCCCGACGCGCGCGCTGGAAAAAGCAATTCTCCCGACGGCATTGCTCCGGGGTGCAAAGTTCTGCATCACTGCATATATAGCTCCAGATCGTGTTCTCCTCGGAAGTGGGTAGGAAGAGCTCCTGCTTATCACCGGTGAGGGTGGTTTCCATCCACACCAGGACACGCGCCAACACGCGCAACGCTACCTCATCGGAAAAAGACGAGGTGTGAGCTTGACGCGTTTCCAGCTCAGCCCGCATCTGGCGCACACGCCGCGGACAGACGTAATTATTCCGCCCTTTGAGAGCCACCGCTCTAAACTCAAAAGGCAAAATGCGCTGCAACTCAGGGATATCTTTAGTGAGCAGCTGATCTTGCAGATTGATCGTATGGGTGGCAATGACAACACGTTGGCCATTTTGCACTGCCCAATGAACAGCTGGGAGCAAATAGGCGAGTGACTTGCCAAGACCGGTGCCTGCTTCGATCATCACTGCCTCGCCGGAGTTGAAGGCAGTCGCCACTCGACGCAGCATCGCGATTTGCTCTGGACGATACTCATAGTAAGGTAGCTGGCGGGCAAACAGCCCATCTTTGTCAAGCAGTGCTACTAACGCTTCTAAATCGAGTGGTCGAACCGTCTCGGCTGGCTGGATCGGTTCCTCCTGCTCAACAGCGCGACGCGATTGGGACAACAAGCTCTTCCCCCCACTTCCGGAGAGCATTCCCTTCGCCGCCAGCTGTTGCCCCAAGCTAGCGCCAAAGATGGTGCGCGTATGCACCTGCTCCAGATCAGCGAAAACGGAACGCAATGACCAATTAGAGCGCTCTGCCATACGGTTCACTGCGCGAATGATTGATGAATCCAGGCGATGAGCTTGATCGAGCAATGCCAAGAAGAGACGTTGCGCAGTCCGTGCATCGTCCAGAGCACGGTGGTGCGATTCCACCATGATCCCTAAAGCTTGTGCTAGCTTCTCCAAGCTATAGCGACCAGCATGGGGCAACAGAATGCTGGCCAGCTCAAAAGTGTCGATGGAAGCATTGTTGCGCAACACCCCGTAACGATTGAGAAATGCAAGGTCGAAGCTAACATTGTGACCGATGATGAGACAGTTGCCGATGAAACGTTCCAGACGCGGTAGGATGTCGGCAAGGGATGGCTGATCGCGCACCATCTCGTCGCTGATACCAGTCAGCTCTCGAATGAAGTGAGGGATGCGACAGCCAGGATTGATCAAACTGGAGAATTCTCCCAGCACCTGACTGCCACGAAATTTTACCGCGCCAATCTCGATGATCGCATCACGCTCCGCACTGAGACCGGTTGTCTCCAGATCCAGGGCGACGTAAACATGGGTCACGAACCGATACCTCTCCAGCAAAGGATAAACCTGTAAGTTAAGCAGTTACTCATTATACACCATTGGGAGGTAAGGAGAGAAAGATGTCCTTCGGGAAAATTCGTCTTGCACAAAGGTTGAGATACCAGCTGCGGGGTGCTATAATGGTACAGAAAAACCAAGGTTGCCAGCAATGCTCATACACCATCTTAGTCCCTTTCAGATTGAGTAGCTGGCATCGGAGTAACATCATGGGCATCCTATGGCGTGCACTTTCCTTCTTACGTCCCTATTGGGCAACGGCAGCGAGTGCCGTGCTCAGTCTCCTGATGGTCACGGCAGCCAATCTAGTATTGCCGCAGATCATTCGCCGTATCATTGATGATGGCATTCAGGGCGGCCATCTCTCCATTGTACTGTGGGGGGCGTTGGTGCTGGTCGGCTTGGCCGCCATACGTGGTGTGTTCAACTTCGCTCAGGGCTTCTGGTCAGAGAAAGCTTCGCAAAACGTCGCTTTTGATGTGCGCAATATGTTATACGACCAGATCCAGCGACTCAGCTTCAGCTACCACGATCGTGCACAGACTGGCCAGCTGTTGACGCGCCTGACCAGCGATGTCGAGATGGTGCGTCAGTTTACCGGAATGGGATTGTTTCAGTTCATCAATGCGCTCCTTATGCTATTCGGCAGTGCTGCACTGCTGCTATGGATGAACTGGCAGTTGGCGCTGCTGACGCTGGCCACGGTGCCTGTCGTATTGGCCGTGCTGCTGCGACTCATCAGTTTCATCCGTCCGCTGTTCGAGCAGGCACAGGCAAAGCTGGGTCGCCTCAACACCATCCTGCAAGAGAATCTAGCCGGCATCCGCGTGGTCAAGGCATTTACGCGGGAGGAGTTCGAACTGAACCGCTTTCGGGCGGCCAATCTGGAATACCTCAACCTGAACGTGCGTGCGTTGCGTTTGTTCAGCACCAGCTTCCCACTGGTCTTCTTCATCTTCAACTTGGGCACTGGTGGGATCGTGTGGATGGGTGGTGAGATGGTGATCAGCAAACAGCTCAGCTTGGGTGAATTGGCCGCTTTCATCACCTATCTTAACTACCTGATGTTCCCGCTATTGATGGTCGGCATGCTGGGTGCTATGACGGCACGCGCCGCTGCCAGTGCGCGTCGTGTGTTCGAAATTCTGGACGCTCAACCCGAGGTGACCGAGCGGCCTGGCGCGATTGTCCTGCCACCTATCCGCGGACGCGTCGCCTTTGAAGATGTCAGCTTCCGCTACGCCGGCAGTGAGCACGACTCGCTCAGCCATGTCAGCTTTGTGGTTGAACCCGGACAGACAGTCGCCATCTTGGGCGCCACCGGCTCAGGCAAGAGTACCGTCATCAACCTGATCCCACGTTTCTACGACGTCACCGCCGGTCGAGTGACCATTGACGGCTACGATGTGCGTGATGTGACACTTAGCAGCCTGCGCTCGCAGATCGGTATCGTTTTGCAGGAGACAGTACTCTTTTCGGGCACTATCCGTGACAACATTGCCTACGGTCGGCCAGATGCCAGTGATGAGGAGGTGGTTGCTGCAGCGCGCGCCGCGCAAGCGCACGATTTTATCACGGCTTTGCCGGATGGCTATCAAACTGTTGTGGGCGAGCGCGGCATGGGGCTGAGCGGCGGACAGCGTCAGCGCATCGCCATTGCACGCGCCCTCTTGCTCAATCCGCGCATTCTCATTCTGGACGACAGCACTTCAAGCGTGGATGCCGAGACCGAATACCAGATCCAGCAAGCTCTGGAACAGCTAATGCATGGTCGCACTAGCTTCGTCATCGCGCAGCGCGTCAGCACGGTGCGATCCGCCGATCTGATCCTGGTGTTCGACGCGGGGCGGCTGGTTGCCCGTGGCACGCATGAGCAACTGCTAGAGGAAAGCGAGATTTACGCTGCCATCGTGCATTCGCAGCTGCTATGAGGTCAAAGTAGAGGACTATGGGACCCAGAGGCGGCTTTCGACGATTAGTAGAAATCGAAGAAGAACGCGCGGCTGACCAGCGCGCGGTGGCACTGCGCCTGATGCGTTTTCTCACGCCTTATTGGCCACAGTTGGTACTGGCCTGTGTGCTGGTGATAACCAACGCGGTCACTTTTTCGCTGGCGCCCTACCTGATCGGGCGCGCCATCGACGTGTTCATCGCTGCTGGCGACCGCGCTGGTTTGGTGCGCATTGTGTTGCTGTTGCTGGTCACTTACCTAGCCGGCATGGGGAGCATGAGCGGACAGATGTACGTCATGGGCTGGACAGGACAACATGTCCTAGCGTACATGCGGGAACAGATTTGCGCCAAGATCCAGACGTTGGGACTGCGCTACTTCGATCGGCACGACGCCGGCGACTTGATGAGCCGCCTCACCAATGACGTCGATGTGCTGAACCAGCTGCTCACCAATGGTCTGGCGCAAATGGTAGGCGGGTTGTTGCAGATGTTGGCCATCGTGATTGCCATGCTGATGCTCAACTGGCAGCTAGCACTGGCGAGCTTCACGGTCATCCCAGCGATGTTGCTCATCATCAATGGGTTGGCGCGACGCGCTCGCTCCGCCTTTCGCAAAGCGCGCACCACCATCGGCGATGTGAGCGCCGAATTGGAGGAGAATATCGCCGCAGTGCGTGTGGCACAAGCCTATGGCCGTGAGGAGATCAATCGCCAACGCTTCGCCGAAATCAATGCCGCCAACCGCGACGCCAATGTCAGTGCTGTAGGGATAACCGCTGCCTTTGCACCGGCGATGGACGTGCTGAGTGCGGTCGCTATCGCCATCGTCATCGGGATGGGTGGCACGTTAGTCATCTCGGGTGCCACCAGCGTTGGCATTGTGATCTCGTTCCTGCGCTACGTGCAGCTCTTCTTCCACCCGGTACAGCAGATTAGCACAGTGTATGCATTGCTGCAGGCGGCACTGGCCGCCAGTGAACGCATTTTTGACCTGCTCGACGAGCCACCCGAGCTGGTCGACGCGCCTGACGCCGTCCCCATGCCGCCCATCCGAGGTGAGGTGGTGTTCGAGCATGTAGACTTCGCTTACGATACTGTTTCTCAGAATGGTCGCGAGCGCCGGCCGGTTTTATATGACATCAACCTGATCGCACATCCGGGCGAGACGGTTGCCATTGTCGGCGCAACTGGTGCAGGCAAGACCACGCTGATCAACCTAGTGGCACGTTTCTACGATGTCACCGCCGGGCGTATTTTGATCGACGGACTGGATATTCGCAAGGTGACCGTTGCCAGCTTGCGGCGCCAGTTGGGCATCGTGCCGCAGGATAGCTTTCTCTTCTCTGGAACAGTAGCTGACAACATCCGCTACGGTCGGCTGGATGCCAGTGACGAGGAGGTGATTGCTGCAGCCCAATTGATCGGTGCCCATGAGTTTATCATGCGCCTGCCGGCAGGCTATCAGACTGAGATCGGCGAGCGAGGCGGCACGCTCAGCCAGGGACAGCGCCAGCTGATTGCACTGACACGCGCCGTGCTGGCTGATCCGCGCATCCTCATCCTCGATGAGGCGACCGCCAGCATCGACACCCGTACTGAGCGCGCTATCCAGCAAGCGCTGGAAATTCTCTTCCGCGGACGTACCAGCTTTGTGATTGCCCATCGACTGAGCACAGTGCGCAACGCCGACTGCGTTTATGTGCTCGATGCCGGACGCATCGTGGAACATGGCCGCCATGACGAATTATTGGCACGCGGCGGCCTTTACGCCCAGCTGTACGCGCGCCAGTTCCGCGACCTGGCGACTGTCAAAGCTCGAGAAAGCGCAACAGAAATGCGATGACCATCCTAGAAGCACGCCAGGTGAGCAAGCAGTACCGCATGGGTGAGGTCACGGTGCACGCCCTCAACGGGGTGGATTTCACTGTGGCCAAGGGAGAATTCGTCGCCATTATGGGTCCATCAGGCAGTGGCAAGAGCACACTGCTGCACCTATTGGGCGGCTTGGACAGTGTTAGCGATGGCGAAATCACCCTGGCTGGCCACCGGCTGACGCAACTGGACGACAACCAGGTGACACTGGTGCGGCGGCGCAATATCGGTTTCATCTTTCAGTTCTTCAACCTGCTGCCCATGCTCTCTGCCGAGGAGAATATTGCCCTGCCCCTGCTGATCGATGGTCAGAACCCCAACGCCCATCGGGAACGCATTGATCACTTGCTACAGTTGGTCGGTCTGGCGGACAGACGTCACCATAAGCCCGACCAGCTGTCAGGGGGCGAACAACAGCGTGTTGCCATTGCGCGCGCACTTGTCACCAATCCGGCCATCGTGCTGGCTGACGAGCCGACCGGCAACCTGGATAGCAAAACAGGCGAGGAGATTTTGCGCCTGCTACGTCGGTCGTGCGATGAGCTACATCAAACCATTGTGATGGTGACGCACGATGCGCGTGCAGCCAGCTTCGCCGACCGGGTGGTGTTCCTGATGGACGGCCGGGTGGTGGGAGAGCTAAACACCACAGGTGACCGCAACGCAGACATCCGCGCTATCCAGCGCTGTCTGCGCGAGTCGGAAGAGCATGCGATGCTTACACCCGAGCAGCAACATCCCTGAGCGCACGACACAGCGCATGGTTAGCATGCCCTCCACCCTCTACGCTCTTGCATTGCGCAATCTGATCAGCCGCCCTGTTCGCACTTTGCTCACTGCACTGGGAATTATGTTAGGAGTCGCCGTTGTGCTAGCTGTGTCCATGACCAACGATGGTACGCTGGCTTCTATACATCACATTTTCGATGAGGCTGCCGGACGCGCCGACTTGGTGATCACCAGTAGCGGAGTAATCGGTGAACCGTTCACCGACGGGGCGCTCCCACGGGTACGGCGCCTACCTGGGGTCCAGCTCGCCTTACCCGTGGTGAGTGGTCGCACGCTGTTAGCCTCTGAAGCGGATAAATGGGGACTGGAGGTCAGCGTAGGTGGCACACACACTGCCAATGACCTGCTCCTCTTTGGCATCGATCCCGCTCACGACCGCCAGGTGCGTGATTACGACTTGGTGGCAGGCAGCTTCCTGCCCGACGAGCTCGACTCTTACTCCGTTTTGCTGGTCAAGGAGTACGCCGAGGACAAGAAATTGTCACTTGGCAAGGACATCACCGTGCTATCGGCAACGGGTCAGGAAAAGCTCCGCGTTGTCGGATTGATTGCCAAGTCAGGGCCAGGGCTGCAGAACAACGGTGCCGTAGCTATCATACCCCTCAAGACAGCGCAGACCTTGCTGGACATGCATGGTGAATTGACGCAGGTTGATGTATTGGCAGCTCCAGAGATTGCGGTGGCACCGCGAAAGCTGGAGGCACTCAAAGAGACTTTGGCGAACATGCTCGGCGATGGCTATCAAGTGCTTTATCCAGCAGCACGTGGACAGATCGTCGCCCGCATGCTGGCCTCGTACCAGACCGGCTTGAGCTTCTTCAGTGCTGTGGCATTGTTCGTGGGTGCTTTTCTCATCTACAACACATTCACGATGACAATTGTGGAGCGTACGCGCGCCATCGGCATGCTGCGGGTACTGGGCACGACACGCCGACAGATCATCATGTTGGTGTTGATTGAAGCAGGTGTATTGGGCATCCTGGGATCGTTGGCAGGCATCGGATTTGGCGTCCTCTTGGCACAAGGTCTGAGCCGCTCTGTGGCGACAGTGACCAACACCGAAATCAGGGCATTGCGCATCCCTTTAGACGGCCTTGCCTGGTCGCTGCTGATCGGCTTGGGAGTGACGCTGATTTCGGCATTGTTGCCTGCCTGGCGAGCACGCAGCATCTCACCGCTGGAAGCACTGCGCAGCTATGCGCGACCACTAGGTCCACCATTGGGCCGTACTGGCTGGATATGGGGCAGCTTGCTAATGCTACTTGCCTATCTGGCACTCTATCGCATCCCTTTCCGCCCTGAGGTGCAGGTGCCTATTGGCATGGTTAGCGTGTTTGTTCTGTTACTGGGTGCAACGCTGGTGATGCCGATCACCATAGGACCAGCAGAGAGGACATTGCGTTCGGCTATGCGAATCCTTTATGGCAGTGCAGGTCAGCTGGGCGCTGCCAATATGCGGCGCGCTTGGGCCCGTACTGCGCTCACCGTGGGCACCCTGATGGTCGGCATTGCAATGATCATTGGCATTCAGACAATGACTCATAGCTTTGAGCTGGATATCAACCATTGGGTGCAGACCGCCATTGGCGGTGATCTCTACGTGCGCTCTCCGTTACCGATGCGTGAAGAGTTTGGCATGCGCCTGCTGTCCGACCCAGCCGTGGCGGAGGTCAGCCCGATCACGTACCAGAAGGTACAGCCAGCACGTCGCGGAAATCCTAGTAGTTCCTCGGACACCATCCTGTTTGTCGGTATTGATCCACAGACATACGGCCGCATTGCTTCCTTTATTTTTGAGGATTCGGGCCAAGATTCCGCACAGGCATTAATGGAGCTCGCTCAGGGTGGACGGCTGCTCGTCTCGGCAACTGTGGCTGATCGGTACGCTCTCCAAATAGGGGACATCCTGGCGCTTAAGACACGCCGTGGAGTGGTACAGTTTCAAGTAGCGGGTGTGGTGGTCGATTTCTCCAGCCAGGGTTATGTGGTGAACGGCAGCCGCGCCGACTTGGCACGTTACTTCGGAGAGCGCACAGTGGATCAGTTTATCGTGCGCCTCAAGCCGGGATATGATCCACGGGTCGAGGCAAAGCGGCTGGAAGACCATTACGGCAAGAGCCGGCATATCGCCGTGGAGACTGCGGCCGACTTCCGCACGAAGGTAACCCGAGTGGCTGCGCAAGCATTTGCCCTTTTTGATGTGCTAGGCCTGACTGGTGTGGTCATTGCCGCGTTGGGTGTCGTCAACACGTTATTGATGAACGTTTTTGAGCGCCAACGTGAGATCGGAGGGCTGCGTAGCCTGGGCATGACGCGCGGCCAAGTAGCACGTATGATACTGGCAGAAAGCGGTGCTATGGGCATCATTGGCGGGGTCTTCGGCATGTTTTTCGGCCTCTTTCTCGCGCGCGTCTTTCTACTGGGGGTGCAGGAGATCGGTGGCTATACGGTCCGCTATCACCTGCCACCGCAAGCTTTGCTGATCAGCTGGGCGATCGCGCTGGTTGTCTCCCAACTGGCAGCACTCTATCCTGCCTGGAAAGCAGCACGGGTGCGCATCGTGGAGGCGATCCAACATGAATGATGCGCTGGTGTATGTGGCTGCCGTGGTGCTTGCTGCTGGTGGCGCCACGCGCTTTGGCAAACTGAAGCAACTGTTGCCCTGGGAAGGCGGCACGTTGTTGACCCGGGTCGTGGACACAGCGTTAGCTTCCTCGGCCAGGCCAGTTGTGGTGGTACTGGGAGCACAGGCAGAAGCTTGTCGCACCGCGCTGGGTGAAAGACCGGTGCAGGTAGTGGTGAATCCGGCATGGGCACAGGGGCAGAGCACCTCGATTCAAGTCGGATTGGCCGTAATGCCACCGCACGTTAGTGCAGCATTGTTCTTACTGGCCGATCAACCAGCCGTGCAGAGCAGCACACTTGAAGCACTCATTGCACGCTACCGCACCACGCGCGCGCCTCTGGTGTGGCCAGAGATCCAAGGTCAGCGCGGCAATCCGGTGCTCTTTGACCGCCGTCTCTTTCCGGAGCTCATGGCTCTGCGCGGTGATATCGGTGGCCGTGCAGTGCTGCAGGCACATGCTACCGAGGCAGAACGTGTGCCAGTGTCCGATCTGGGCATCCTGACGGACATCGACACACCCGATGACTATCGCAAGCTCCAACAAAAGACATAGGGGCGCGTCATAACGCGCCCCTATTCTCGCGTGAGGTCTCTCCGTGTCCGCAGTCTAACCTAGCTGTGGCTCAAGCAAGCCGTAGTTGCCATCACGGCGACGATAAAGCACTTTAAGCATGCCATGGTTGGGATTGTAAAAGATGAAGAAATCGTGGCCTAGCAATTCCATCTGCTCGACGGCCTCTTCCTCGGTCATAGGCGATACGAAGAAACGTTTCACACGTACAATGCGCCGTTCTTGCTCCTCGGCCAGCTCTTCCAATACCTCTTCGGCCAACGGGGGCATCTCGGATTCAATGCGTGCTGGCCCTTGTCCCTGCCAACGATTCAAACGTTTGCCCTTGTAGCGTGCAATTTGACGATACATTTTCTCGAGGACGGCATCAACTGCCACAGACATCTCATCGGCGCGTTCCTCAGCGCGCAAAATGACCCCGTTGCTGCGCACGGTCATCTGGGCTACCTGACGATCCTGGCTGCTGCGTGTCTTCTGCACCGACAGGTCAATGCGCACCTCTGTAATATCGGGCAAATAACGATCCAGCTTGCTGGCACGTTTCTCAATGTAAGTGCGCAAGGCCTCCGGGATATCCACATTTTTGCCCTTGAGCACCACTTGTACCGTCATATCCCTATCCCTCCTTATCTGATTTCCACTAACACTCAAAGATCAGATGCCGGCGCTGCGCGCGCCAGGGTAAACCCCCAGACGCCGACGGCGCCGGCTTTCTTCAATTCAGTGGCACATGCTTCGAGGGTTGCAGCAGTGGTGCATACATCATCAATCAGAAGCACACGCTGCCCTTGCACCCCTTGTCCATTGCGCGGTAAGTAGTAGGCAAATGCCCCGTAGACATTGACACGTCGCTCAGCGGCATTCAGCCCAACTTGCGCTTGTGTCGGACGCACGCGTCGTAGCGTTCCGCTCATTTCAGGTAAACCCACCAGGCGGGCGAACTCGCGCCCCAGCAGATATGATTGATTATACCCCCTTTCGCGCTGGCGGGCAACATGCAAGGGTACCGCCGCCCACACATCCACTGGTAGAGGTGCAGCGTACCAACACTGCGCCATCAGGCGTGCTAGCGGCACAGCCAACGCACTGTGACCAGCATATTTGAGCTGGTGCACCGCCCACCGTGCGCCTCCTTCTAATAGCACTGCCGAACGGACTCCTTCGATCTCGAGCGGGCCTTGGGCACAGGAACGGCAGAGAGAAGCCCCGCTGAGGGGAATACCACATCGTTGGCACACTCTCTGGTCCAGACGGGAAAACTGTTCCAGACATGCGTCGCACAACCATGCGCCGGTTGCCTGACAGAGGATGCAATGCGGGGGAAACACCAGATCCAACAGTCCCTGACCAGCCTGATGAAGAAGTGCACGCCAGTTCCCCGTCCACGTCCACATTTTGCAGCCGTACCCAGCTTTGATCAGAGAGACGACGACTTGCATCTGTGCACCGATTCTTCCTCCTCAAAAATTTGAGGAGGCCTATATCGGTGTAGGTTGCTACTGTTCGCAACCCCAACCATCGTGTCCCCCGTCAAAACGATAGGGGTCTGGATTGCACACCACTACAAAGTTGCGATGGGGGATATCGGCACAATCCAAATCGGGGGTGGGTATGGGCGGTGGTGGCGGCAAACACAGTGTTGGATAGCATGGATCACAATTCTGAGGAGTTGGGGTGACTGCGGCAGATGCATCTCCTCCTGAACCTTGCAGAGCGGCAAGTATATCGCTGAAAACGTTCCCGAGAGATGGTCCCAGGATCACCAGTGTACCGAGGACTACAACCCCCACGAACGCGAGGATAAGCGCATATTCAACAAGGCCTTGGCCCCTTGGATGAGCGCGAATGTGTCGTTTCATAGCCACATTCCCCCTTGACAAATCAGGAAAATTGTGATTAAATTAAGTTGAGCCCGTCGTAGGAAATGCTCCTATGCTCGTAGCGGAGATGCCGAGGTAGCGGCCGGCCGGGCTCGAGGGGTCAGCGGGAGCTGGCCCTATTTTTATGCCACCAACATCCATTTCTGCTTGAGCTGCCACTTCCCCTGATCATCTTGTCTCCAAAAGTAATCGAACCGTGCCGGAAAAACGCGCAGCAGTTTGTGATAAGCACTTCCCTTCTCACCCGGCAGATTGGCAAGGCTCAGAGTCACGGTCACGTACCGATGCGGCCGAATGGGATGCGGCACGGCGTACACTTGGAGATAATGTCCCACCGAGCTGCGATAAGGCAACTGACGGCAGACGATCTGCGGATTCTGAACGGCTACCTCGATGAGCGCTCGCGTTTCGGCTAACCATCTTGCCAAATGCGAGCTATACAGCGCTAGCCTCTTGAGAGTTTCCTCCAGGTCGGCTACCGGCGCACTGCGAGCATACCAGTGTCCCGCATCAGAAGGAGGGTACAGGTAGCGTAAATCAGCAGAATAGATCTCCCACGCCCCGGCAAATGAAGCCTTTTGTCTCCACCCAATGGCAAGCCATGGCAACAGCATAGCTTGTCCTATCAAGAATTGCCGCCGCGTGATCTGGTGTACGTAGGATTCGCGGTTCATAGCCTTCCCCCCTTAAAATCGCAAGCAGAACTTGTAACATCCCGAGCTTTGAATGTGCTGTTCGCAATCCTTAGTGATGAAAGGGGTGAAATTATTAGCAGATTAATCGAATGCCCCCTAGACCGACCCATGCGATATGAAGCGAGCACTTGGGAACCGGAATCAAGATACCCTCATGCTAGCCTACAGTCTGAGCCCCCTTGTTGGTCATATCGGTATTCTTAATCATGCTGGGCCAGTTTATGGGCTCACATACCGCCCAGCAATCCGGATTCCTTAACAATCAGCGTCGCCGGTCCCAGCAATACGACATAGATGGCCGGGAAGATTAAAAAGACCAGGGGGAACAGCATCTTGACCGGAGCCTGGTGTGCCTTTTCCTCGGCACGCTGACGGCGCCTGATACGCATCTGCTCAGACTGGATGCGCATCACCTTGGCCATGCTGACCCCCAGCTGGTCTGCCTGGATGATCGCCGCCACAAAGCTGGTGATATCGGGCACGCCGGTCGTGCGGTCCATCTCGCGCAATGCCTCGCGCCGCGGTTTGCCCAAACGGATCTCCTGGATCACCCGACCGAACGCACGACTTAGCTCGTTATCCCACTTTTCGGCCACTTTAGCCATCGCCGCATCAAAGCCCAAGCCAGCCTCTACGCAGATGGTCAACAGATCCAGAGCATCCGGCATCGCTTTGATGATCTCCTGCTGGCGACGACGGATCTTGCCACTCAACCACATGCCCGGAAGCAGATATCCCAACAACGCGCCCAGGAGTATGCTACCCAACCGATAGAGCACTGGCTGACCCGCTACGCTGAGTAACAAGAAGAAGAACACAGCCAAAAGCAAAGCAGCACCGGTGCGCAAACCCAGGAACTCGGTCACTCCCCAATTATGTGGGCGTCCTGCCAGCTCCAGGTTATGTGCCGTCGCTTCGATGGTATGTGTCGGGGTAAAACGCGTCACAAACTGTGCCAACCCGCGCAATATTGGGCGTATGATGCGCTCGCTAAAGGGTTGGGAGAGTTCGATCTCCTCCAACGTCAGCGGAGTTGTCCGGCTGGCGAACTCCTCCAAGCGCAGAGCAACCTGGTCACCCCCGCGCGACGAGGATGCCAATCCCACATAGATCAACACCACAGTCATGCAGAGCATTGCAGTGGCCACCAAAATGATCGGCAAAGGCATCGCTCAGCCTCCTACACCCACCCTGTCCTGATCCTACGACACACTCACACCTCGATATTGACGATCTTCTGAATGGCGAAGAAACCAGCGGCCATCATCACACCCGCTACCGCCATCATCGCGATGCCACACGTATCCTGGAACATGCGTCCCATATATGTTGGATTCAGCGCAAACAGGATCAAGCCCAAGCCAATAGGCAGAAACGAGATGACATAGCCCGAGATCATCTGTTGCGAGGTCAGCACACGAATCTCGCCCTTGATGCGCACGCGCTCGCGAATGGTATGACTGATCGTTTCCAAAATCTCCGCCAAGTTACCACCGACCTCGTGTTGCACGTTGATCGCGGTGATCATCAGATCAAGGTCATCCGAGGGAATGCGGCGCAGCATGTTGTTCATAGCGCGCTCAGTGGAAAGCCCCAACCCGATCTCGCGCACGACGCGTTGGAACTCCTCGGAGATCGGCGGTGGCATCTCATTGGCAACAGCATCCATCGCCTGTAACAAGCTGTAACCGGACCGCAAGCCGTTCGCCAACAAGTTAATAGCATCGCCCAGTTGATTATTGAAATCCTTGAGGCGCTTGCGCTGGCGCATTTTGACATAGAAACCCGGGAGGAAGTAACCGGCCACCAACCCTCCTAGCGTGAGGAACATGTTCTGATGCATAATCAGGTAGAATAACAACCCTGTGCCCAACACACTGACCGCTTGAAGGACCATATATTCGCCCACCGTCAGTTTGAGATTAGCGCGCGCCAAATTGGTGGCGATATTACGGGCGAAGCCTTTCTCCGCCACGACCTCGTTGATGGTCTGAGTCAAGCGCGAAGGTTGACGTTCATTCAGCCGATCTGGTTCGGAGACCTGACGTGCGACAAATTGATCCAATCGACTCTCGAGGTCTCCCTCTCCCCGGCCAATTGCGCGCGCTAACACGAAGAAGAGCCCCATCACCACCAAAAACGCTAACGATGCAACCATGACCGCCGTTACCATAATGGATCACCTCCTCACCAACCCCTATCAGCGCATTCTCGCTCCAACAGAAACACCGAAGATGTGTGGTGGTAGATGGATGTTAGCTGCTTCGATTTTCTCGATGAATTTAGGGCGGATGCCGGTCGGTTTGAGACGTCCGATGACCCGTCCATTCTCGATACCCTGCTGCTCAAACTGGAAGATATCGGATAGGACAATCACGTCGCCTTCCATACCCTGCACCTCGGTGATCTGCACCACCTTGCGTGAGCCATCGCGCATGCGTTCTTGATGGATGATCAGATCAACTGCCGAAGCGATCTGCTCTCGGATGGCGCGTACCGGCAGATCCATTCCTGCCATCAGACACATAGTTTCCAGACGAGCCAGTGCATCGCGCGGGCTGTTGGCATGCAGCGTGGTCAAGCTGCCGTCGTGGCCAGTATTCATCGCCTGCAACATATCCAGTGCCTCGCCGCCACGACACTCACCCACGACGATGCGATCAGGGCGCATGCGCAGCGAGTTGATCACCAGATCGCGGATGGTCACTTCACCCTTGCCCTCGATGTTGGGTGGACGTGATTCCAGCGTGACCACGTGTTCCTGGCGCAGCTGCAATTCGGCCGCGTTTTCGATAGTGATGATACGTTCGTCCCCTGGGATGAAACCGGACAGGATGTTCAAGAAGGTGGTCTTACCAGAGCCGGTACCGCCCGATACAATGATGTTCAGTCTGGCAATGACACACGCCTTGAGAAACTCGATCGCCTCGGGCGTGATGCTGCCGAAACGGATCAAATCCTCCACGGTAAGTGGCTTACGAGAGAATTTGCGGATGGTGAGCGTTGGACCGTTAAGCGCTAAAGGTGGAATGATCGCGTTGACGCGCGAGCCATCAGGCAAGCGTGCGTCTACCATCGGTGAGCTCTCGTCAATGCGCCGACCCAGTGGTGAGACAATGCGGTCGATAATGCGCATGAGATGCTCCTCACTTTCGAAGGTGACGTTGGCCGGCTCGATCTTGCCATTGCGCTCGATGAAGATCTTATTAGGTCCGTTTACCATGATTTCGGTGATTGTATCGTCCCGAAGCAGTGGCTCAAGCGGGCCATATCCCAATATCTCAGCAACGATCTGCTCGAAGAGTCGCTGACGCTCGGCGCGACTCAAGATCAGACCCTCTTGCATCAGATATTGGTCATACATCCCCTCGATCGTGCGACGGACCTCCTCGGTACGGGAAAGATCCATAGAGGGATCGAGCTCGGAGATCAGCCTGTCTTGGATACGCTCTTTCAGTTCTGTGAAGGTATCGCGCTGCGTCGGAAACATAGCTCGGCGTACGCGCAATTCCTGCAACCGTGCCGGAGCATCATTCACCGGTCGGCCTCTCTCAATGCGATTCAAGAGCGACATATCCCATCACCTCCTTGACTCGATCTAGCTCACCATCCGATGAAACTGACCTATTCTCACAAAGACAAGCGACCCGTGCCTAGTTGGACTGGTGCGGCAACAGCAGCTTCTTCTTTCCCCGCAAACACATTTACGACGTACTGGGCCAGCGACACGGTGGCTTGTGCCAATCTGGTAGTGCGTGCGTTGCCCAACACATAAGGCACCCCATGGTTTGCCGCCAACATGGCCGTGCGCTCATCCAGTGGCAGCTGCGCGGCAATAGGATGTTTGATGCTGGCCTGAATGTCCTCGGCGCGGATACCACTGTGTGGATCGCTCTTGTTCAGGACAAGTATCGTCTTGTTGGATGGATATTCCAAAGCATCGGCGACCTCGAAGAAGAGCTTGGTATCCTTTATAGAAGGGATGTCCGGTGTGGTTACCAAGACAATGCGATCCGCTATATCCAGAGTGGTCAACGTGATGTCATTGACAATGCTGTTGGTATCCACCACCACATAAGACACTAGGTTACGCAAGCCTGTCAACACCTTCTCGATAAGAGAAGGGGTGACCTGATCGGCCAGCTCCGGGCGGGGTGGTGCTAACAACGCCTTTACTCCCGAACCATGCGCCACCAAAACTGTCTCCAACATCTCTCCATCCAGCTCATCAATGTGCGGCGCCAAATCTACGATGCTGCGGGTGACTTGCAGGTTGAGTAGCACGGCAACATCACCAAATTGGAGAGAAGCGTCCACCAACGCCACCTTATTACCTTGCTTCTGCTGGGCTAAGGCAACGGCCAAGTTGATCGCCAACGTGCTGCAACCGACACCCCCCTTCGGACTAAATACGGTGAGAATACGCCCCACGGATGCGCCGGAACCATCTCTGCCCATCGGGGATGACACAGATGACCCTTGTTCGATTGGCACCTTAGGCCGGCGCATAAGACCAAGCTGATGAATGCGCCGAATAGCTGCCACCAAGTCCTCACTGGTGAACGGCTTGATGAGAAACTCTCGCGCCCCTGCCTGCATCGAGCGGCGTAAGTAATCGGTTTCTCCCTGCACAGACATCATGATAACCTGGACGGAAGGCATCTGCTGTGTAATCATCTCGGTGGCCGTGATACCGTCGATGCCTGGCATGTTGATGTCCATCAGCACGACGTCAGGCTTGAGCTGTGCTGCCAGCGTGATGCTCTCCTCACCACTGGTCGCAGCTCCCACAACTTCGATATCCGGTTCGAAGAAAAGGAGCTTGCGCAAATTCTCACGCGTCTCAGGGATATCGTCCACAATGAGCACGCGAATCTTTTCAGCCTTACCCGTTGCCTCAGTCATCTGCTCTCTACCCGCCCATCAGAATACTTCTTTCGCGCTTCACGAGAGCTCCATTCAGAATGTACTAGATGTCCACCTCATATCACAAAATCATCTAATGTCTCATTGCCCCATAGGCTGAGGTGTGGCGATCGGTTGAAGGGGCTGCATATACGCCTCGCGCTCGAACCCATACTCCAGCTTAGGTGGCACTGAGATTTGAAAACGTGCCAACATATACTGGAGTGTGACCGCTTCCGGCTGATACCGTGCGTTCTCATCGCCCGATGCTCGCAGCGCCAGTTCCATATGCATTTCGGACTTGCGCGCCCAGAGCAACACCAATGCGTCCTGCGGATCAACTGCCAGTGTGATAATTCTGGGTGGAGGAGGTGGCTGCGGCGGTGTGCCTTCGCCTTCCGCGCCACTCGGTACAGTCGGCGTTGGTGTCTCGATCCAGGGACCGACGCGGAGTACTTTCGCCGCCTGCACCGTCAGCTGAGCGACACGGCGCGGGCGTTGCTCCTCACGCGGATAGACGATAGCGCCCGAGATTTCGGGTGGCAGTCCCGGCGGACGCTCAAAACGCCCCTCTTCTGTTCGCTCCATCAGATTGAAGGATGTTTCCCCTGTTTCCTTATCTACCCGAGAGGTAAAGAATTGAACATAATTGGGGCGCTTGGTCTGGAACTCCGGATCCAGATCGATGAAGGACGCCATAATCAGCACATCAACGTAGTCACCTGGCTGGATAGCATAAGCAACGCTCGATTGCTCATCGATCGGGAACGCTACCGCCACCCGACCAGGAGGTACCTGCAGGGCAGCTTGACCAGCAGCGCCCTTTTCGGCCAACATACTGCGCAGGATGGGCATTCCTTGCACGATGTCAATGGCCGCTACGCGTCCAATCGTTTCGGCAGCATCACCAATGACATCCGGTGGTACGTTGGTCGTCGGCCAGTCCCGCAATCCCAACGTACCTTCGACAAACTCCCCACCGCGCTTAATCGGCTGCAAGGCCACCCACACTTTCTGGGTTGGCACACCGGTGGGTTGAGCCTCCGGCACGCCAGGCGGTGGGGGGGGCGGAGGCTGTTGTTGCATCATGGTCATCAGGATAATGACCGCCGCACCGATGGCTAAGATCAAACCGAGGACAATCAAGAGACCGCCGCGTCGCATGGGACTACCTCCCTCTCCTGGTGGAAAGAAAACTGATAGTTGGTGAGTTTACCATAATCATATCACAATCCGACGAAAAAATCAAGGAGTCCCTTTGCCCGAACATCACGCGTCGGTCCCGTTCTGGCAGGCTGGCATCCATCTGCCCGATTCTCCACACCCAC
>JBMFPH010000012.1:28656-29986 GCA_049969215.1 Anaerolineae bacterium
AACCGCACGTATATATTCGCCAAAATCTGGTCGAAAATGTTGTCCAGATCCTTAGGTGAGGGCGCGAAATAGTAGGTACCCTGTGTCTCATCGGCCACTGCCTGAAGCAGCTCCGGGATAACACCATTGCCCAGACCGATGGTGTAAATCACGGTGCCCGTCTGACGTGCTTTACGCGCATAATACATCACACAGTCAAAGTCGGGATCGTTGTTATAAGGCCACAAGCTTGGGTCGTCATCGCAGAGACCGCCTGGATTATCGTTGGGCGAACCATCGGTCAGCAAAATCATGATGCGCTTGGCGGCACCACCACGTCCACAGGCAGAATTGGGCGCACCAGTACAATTGTTATTCCAGCCCGGTAGACCGTCTACATTGAGTCCTAATACCCCCAACCCACTGCGCATCGCGTCAGCGATATCGGTACCACCATAGGCAGTTTGTTCCTCAATGGCTTGCAAAACCTGAGTGTAGCTAATGGGCGGATTCTGCACCAACGGGTCATAGCACGCCCGCCCATAACGGCGAAGACAGGCCAACTCGGTGCGTGACGGCGGATCATTGTTAAAGGCGACGAAGCCCACCTGATCGAACTGCGGATCGAGTTTCTGCACAAAGCGCTTGACCGCCTCCTGCGAGGTGCGCAGTGGCTCGAAGTCGCCGAACAAGTCATCGGCCAGGCGATTGGTGCGCGTGGTGACCAGATAGTAAGGCGTCGTACAGTCCGATGGATTGACCGTCAGACCGAAGATGGGATTACAAGGGTCGCATGCCCCTGCCCGCGCCGAGCCGACGGTGGCTGGTCGACCGCGACCTGAGTCGTAGGCGAGCGGCTCGATCTGGCTGTAGTCGGTGCGGTTGTCGCTGGTGATCACAATCTTATCAATCTCGTAGCCCGGGCTGCCCGCCCAAATCTTGAGTGTGTGCAGCGAGCCAGAGATCACGTTGAAGGAGCCAATGCGAATCCAGCTCCAGCTGCCAGAACAGCTAGAGGAGCCGGCATAATCATACGTGGTATTGCAAGAGCTGGCTGCATTGTTCTCCACCGGTGGATTGCTGTCCACCGCCCAGTAGATTTTGCTGGGATCGCGATAGTACTGGCCATTCACCAGATTCACCCAGAAGGACTGACTACCCCCGCCCTGCGCGCGCAACCAGATGTAGGCGGTGCCTGACCAGCCCACCCGGAAGTCATACTCCAATCGCGGCGACACCCCGCGCTGGGCATCCTGCAGGGTGTAGAAGCGTCCAAACAAGGGCGCTGGCGGCGAAGCTTGGCCATAAGTCCAGTAAGGGTTGTGCGCCACATGCGCAGAACGATTGCCCT
>JBMFPH010000012.1:29996-32032 GCA_049969215.1 Anaerolineae bacterium
CCAATAACCGATACCTGTCTGGCGTGTCTCACGATAATAACTTGAGTCATTGCGCGAGTAGAGTTCGGCCTCCATGATCACATAGTGACGTCCATTGCCGTCCACATAGTCTTCCGGTGTGCTGCTACATAGATTGCGGCTCATCACCACGGTGTAGGAAATAGGATTGTAGACTCCGTTTTTCGGGAACGGATAGTTAGCGACGTCGTTGGTTGTCTCCTGCCAACACTGGTAGCAAATCGTGTCAGCTTGCATCGAGCCAGAGCGGTCGAAAACGACCACGATGTCTAAATTGGTGATGTTTTGGGCAATCGCAGTGTCCTGCGCCGGCACCGAGCGATAGCCGAAGAACTGCATAAAGTTCATCGGCACACTTACGGTGCCCGTGATGGCGATTTTGCTGGCGGTGCCGGTGGCTGTTCTGCTCCCAAAGCGTCCGCAGTCGGTGGTCTGGCGCGGTTGTGACTGGAAGGAGTAAGTATCCAGCAAGAAGGTAGCGCGCGGCGGGTTGGCCGTGGCAGCAATATATTCATAGGGAGTTTCACGATTGCGCAACGTGCTAATCTGCGCCGTCGGGCTGTCACGTGTGCATCCCAATACCACGACGTTCACATCCTGACCGACATTATAGCCGTTCATACGCAGGTATTCGATCGCACGGGTCATCGCCTGTTCTTCATCTGGAAGCTCCACCACGCCGGCCAGCGTCGCTGCATCCACAGCACGCTTCATATGAATGCGTTCGATGTACAGCAGCCCCAGGTCGAGCGCCAGTCCCAGTAGCGCCAGAAGTCCCATGAAGATGATCGCCAACAGGACGAAGCTTTGGCCAGACTGCGGCAGTGTGCGCCATGGAGAAGGTTGTACTGCCTGGTTGTCTACCTGGTCAGCCATCTTGCACCTCACCACCCGCTCCGAGATTCAAAGGGCAACATCCCATTCACTTTAGCGATACCCTGTGATCACCACATCGTCCACGTAGAAGTAGTCGTTAGTGCCACTCATCTGCGACCTGAAACGCAACTGGAGCGAGCTCGTCATCGTATAGCTCGACAGATCAATATCCTCGCTGTGGTAAATGTTGTCATCCTGACCGTTGTCGACGCGCAGCAGCTGGCGCCATGTACTGCCATCGTAGATCTCAACGAGAGCATATTCCTGTCCTTCGAAGCTATCAGCTTTCCAGCTGAACTGCAGTCGTGGGTTCAAGACTCCAGACATATCCACTGCACGTGCCGCCGCACCGTCGTTGGAAAGCAATCTCAAGTGATAACTGCCCGTGCGCGGACTGCCTTGAGTGGTCACTGCGGCGTTGCCACTCAGACTCCAACTGCCGCTCCAACCCATGCCGCCGCTGATGTTGCCGCTCTCAAACCCTTCCGAAGCGATAGTGACCGGTGCTGGCGACGTGTTCACGCTGATCGAATCAAAAGTGGCATACGCGTACTGGCCGTTCGTGTGGGCACTCACCGCCATGCCTACCAGGTAGGTGCCGCCCAATGAGACTGTGTCGAGGCCACCCACGCGCGTCCAGCTGCTGCCATTAGCAGAACGGTAGGCTACCAGAGTGTTGCCTATCTTGAGCAACCGCAACCACACAGGCGTGCTTGCTGTGCCACCGCTGGCCTCGCTGGTACCCTCACCGTCTCCAGTGCGCCACAGCTTGGATAGGCCACCACTACCAATAAGCACGCCCGCCCCATGCGCCGAGTTGGGCGCCGTGGCATTGCGGATCATCAGGCCACCTTGCGCGGCACTGTTGGCACCCCCATTCCAATTGCTCACGCGTGCGATGAGCTCGACGTTGGGACTACTGACCACGCGATACACGTAGCGAAAGGCATCCATTGCGCCGCCGATGCCGCCACCCGAGCCGCACACGTACACGGCACCACCGGCAGAACCTGTGTAGCCGCTCATCGCACCATTGATGTCCAGGCTGTTCCAGGTCGTCCCAGGGTCGGCGGGCAGCGGGTTATCGCACCCCGCCGGCGGTGTTGGTGTTTCGGTCGGTGTGGGCGACGGGGTGATCGTTG
>JBMFPH010000013.1:0-31780 GCA_049969215.1 Anaerolineae bacterium
TGGAGATGTTGCGCTCCAAACGCGTCGATGGCGTCATCGTGACCTCATCGCGCGTGGGAGCGCTCTATCTCGAACACCTGGAGCGCATCGGCGCTCCGGTGGTGCTGATCAACAACCACAACGAGCAGAGCGGTCGCTATACCTTCAGCGTGGAGGTGGATAACCAGCACGGCGGTTGGCTCGCTACGGGACACCTCATCCAGCTGGGACATCGACGCATCAGCTACGTGACCGGGCCGGCCAACAGCAGCTCGGATCTCGATCGCCAGGCGGGTTATCGCCATGCACTGATCGAGGCGGGCATCGAGCCGGATGCGCGGCTGATCATTTCGGGCAACGGACGTCCCGATGGAGGCGAGCGGGCTCTGGAGGCAATGCTCTCCATAGTGGACCCGCCGACTGCCGTCTTCTGCTATAATGATATGACGGCCATCGGTCTGATCGCCGCGGCACGGCGCCGGGGGATCTGTATTCCCAAGGATCTGAGTGTGGTGGGCTTCGATGATATTGTCTTTGCTTCCTACTTCGAGCCACCGCTCACCACTGTCGCGCAGCCGAAGGTGGAGATGGGACGATTGGCCATGCATATGCTCTTGTCGCTCATTATGGCGCGGGAGGACAACGGAGAGGAGATCTCCAACCGAGTTGTACAGGGCGAGCTGATTGTGCGCGCTTCGACCCGCAAGCTGCACAGGCGGGCCGAGCGGCGCGATAAGTGACGCTCAGAACGCTGGCGTTTGTTGTGACATAGGACATTGTGGACCGTTGACTTGCCAAGGAGGCTTTCAATGACCAAGCGTGTCAACATCGGTGTAATCGGCGCCGGCCGTATCGGTCGCGTGCATGCAGAGCATCTGGCGCACCGCATTCCGGAGGCGCAGGTGGTGGCTATCGCGGATGTGGCGCTCAGCGCCGCGCAGCAATGTGCCACCGAGCTGCACATCCCCTTTGTATCGGCAGATCATCGCGATGTGCTCAACCACCCGGACGTGGAAGCGGTGGTGATCTGCTCCAGCACGGATACCCACGCGCAATTCATCGAGGAAGCCGCGCAGGCGGGCAAACACATCTTCTGTGAGAAGCCGATCGACTTCGATCTGCGCAAGATCGATCGTGCGCTCGAAGCGGTAGCGCGTGCCGGGGTGAAGCTGCAGATCGGCTTCAATCGCCGGTTCGACCCCAGCTTCAAGCGCGCCCGCGACATGGTAGCGGAGGGCAAGATCGGCCAGCCGCATATCGTGCGCATCACCAGCCGCGATCCTGCTCCACCCCCCTTGGAGTACATCAAGGTCTCCGGTGGCATTTTCCTCGACATGACCATCCACGACTTCGACATGGCGCGCTATCTGATCGGCAGCGAGGTGGAGGAGGTGTATGCGGCGGGTGGCGTGTTGGTCGATCCGCGCATCGGTGAGGCAGGCGATATTGACACTGCGCTGGTTACCCTGCACTATGCCAACGGGGCGCTCGGCTGCATTGACAACAGTCGGCGGGCAGTGTACGGCTATGACCAACGCATCGAGGTCTTCGGTTCGGCAGGCGGGATCGTTGTGACGAACCACACCCCCCACAATGCTATCTACAGCGATGCCAGCGGTGTCCATTCCGCGTTGCCACTTTACTTCTTCATGGAACGCTACACCGAAGCGTTTATTGCCGAGATGAGGGAGTTTGTCCGTTGCATCCTGGAGGATCGGCCACCTGCAGTGACTGGCATAGACGGCCGCATCCCCGTGGTGATGGGACTGGCCGCCTGGAAATCCTATCGTGAGAAGCGCCCCGTCAAGCTCAGTGAGATCGGCTGAAGGGCGTATGAAACTGGCAAGAAACCGTCACAATCCATAACAAACGAAACGGAGGTACTTATGAAAGGGCTCGTATTAGAAGCAAAGTGGGATCCCCGGCCTGACTATGCTCTCTCGGAGTGGGAGAAGCAGACGGGCAAGGCGATCAGCGGCAACATGATCTGGCGGCATCCCAAGTTGAGCGTGCGCCAATGGGAAGACCCCAAGCTCGGCCCGAACGATGTTTTAATCGCGGTGCAGGCTTGTGGGGTCTGCGGCTCGGATATGCACTTTTATGAGACGGATGCCGACGGCTACATCCTCTACCCGGGCCTGACCAAGTTCCCCACCATCCTGGGGCACGAGTTCTCCGGCAAGGTGGTGGAGGTGGGCAAGAATGTGACCTCGCTCAAGGTGGGCGATATGGTCACGGTCGAGGAGATGATCTGGTGTGGGCGCTGTATCCCGTGCCGCAATGGCTTCTTCAACCATTGCGCCAATCTGGAGGAGATTGGTTTCACCATTCCCGGCGCTTTCGCCGAGTACATCGCTGTGGATGAAAAGTTCTGCTGGAAGATCGACGCCATCGCGGAGCGCTTCGGGGATGAGAAGAAAGCGTATGAGGTAGGTGCGCTGACGGAGCCCAGTGCGGTGTCCTATAATGCCATGTTCAATCGCGCGGGTGGATTCAAGCCAGGGCATTATGTGAGTGTCTTCGGTGCCGGCCCGATCGGATTGGCGGCGATCGGACTTGCCAAAGCAGCGGGCGCGGGTATGATTGTAGCGTTCGAAGTTTCTCCGCAGCGGCGTGAGCTGGCCAAGAAAGTCGGCGCCGAGTATGTGTATGACCCGCGCGAGGTGAAGCCAAGCGAGGTACTGATGGATCTCAGCAAGGGCGAAGGCTTCAACTTCCACGTCGAGGCGTCCGGTGCACCGGAACTGGTGCTGCCGGAGGTGGAAAAGGCGTTGGCCATCAACGCGAAGGTCACCCTGATCGGGCGCGCCGCGCAGAAGGTGCCCATGTACTTCGAGCTGTTCCAGGTGCGCCGTTCCCAGATCTTCGGCTCACAAGGCCATTCTGGCGATGAGAACTTCCCCAACGTCATCCGCCTGGTGGCGTCTGGTCGCCTGGACCTGAGCCCCATCATCACCGCTCGCTACAAGCTGGATGACGTCGTGCAAGCCATCGACAAGTCGCGTGACCGTTCCGACGGCAAGATCATGGTATCGCCCCGCTGAGCGCGTCGTCGGACGGATTCCGGACATGGGGTGAGAAGGCTCCAGGGCACGTTTGGAAGGGAGGTGATAAGGTAGCCGAGAAAGCAGTGTGAACCATCGATGCACCCAAGCAAGAATGGTCAAGCAGTCCAGTTTTTAGAGAAACCAAGAGAAGGAGGGGATAACCATGACACGCTCCAAAGTTTTCTTTGTGCTGGCTGTAGTTCTTTTGCTGAGCTTGTTGGCCGTGTGGGCGCCGATGCCGACCATGGCGCAGAAGCCGCTGACGTTCGGCATGGCAGTGCACGCCAACCCGGCCGAGGATGCCTTCTGGGCTGTGGTGGAGAAAGGCGCCAAGGATGCGGCGGCCACCTTCGGGGTTGAGCTGAAGTCCGGCGGTAGCGGCGACCCGGTCGAGCAGTCGCAGTTGGTGGAGAACTACGTTGCCGCCAATGTGGATGGCATCATCGTCTCGCTGGCCAACCCGGACGCGCTCAAGGATGCCGTCAAGAAGGCGGTGGGTGCCGGCATTCCGGTGATCACCATCAACTCCGGCGTGGACGTCTACAAGGAGCTGGGTGCGCTGACCCATATCGGCCAGACCGAGTTTGTGGCGGGCCAGGGCGCCGGTGAGAAGTTCAACGCCGCAGGCGCCAAGAAGGTGCTCTGCGTCATCCACGAGGAGGCCAACATCGGTCTGGAGCAGCGCTGCGACGGCCTCAAGGACACCTTCAAGGGTGAGGTCGAGCGCTTCAACGTGGCCACCACCGGCGTGCGCGATGTGGCCGGCACCGTCTCAGCGATCCAGAACAAGCTGATCTCGGATCCCAGCATCGACGCGGTCATGTCGCTGAACCCGGTTATCGCCATGGCGGCGCGCGATGCGATCAAGGCCGCCGGCGGCAAGCAGATGCTGGCCACCTTCGACCTCAGCCCGGACGTGCTGGCGGCGATTGAGGCGGATGAGATGCTCTTCGCCATCGATCAGCAGCAGTACCTGCAGGGCTACTTGCCCGTCGTCTTCCTCTACCTCTACAAGACCAACCTGAACACGGTGGGTGGTGGCCTGCCCGTGCTCACCGGCCCTGGCTTCGTGGACAAGAGCAATGCTGCTCAGGTGAAGGATCTGGCTGCCAAGGGCACGCGCTGAGCGTGGTTGAAGGGTGGTAGTTGCGTGCGGGGCGGGATCCTCTTCCGTCCCGCACCCTGTTATGGGGTAAGGAGGGGTGTTCATGCCGGCTAGGGTTGTGACCGCTGCTCCCGGCGCCGAGGAGCAACTGGTTCAGGTGGGATTGGTCCGCAGTGTCTTCCGGCGCGTGGAGATCGGCGCGCTCATCGGCGCTGCCGCGGTCTGGTTGTTGTTTGCTGCCGTCGCACCGGGCAATTGGCTTTCAGTGACAGGGGTCGCGCGCATTCTGGATCCCGCTTCCACCTTAGGCATTATGGCCATCGCTGTGGCATTATTGATGATCGGAGGTGAGTTCGACCTTTCCACCGGTGTGATGACGGGCACGACAGGGTTGATTGCTGGACTTTTGTCCACGCGGCTGGGCTGGAATCTGTGGCCGGCGATGTTTGTCGCTCTGGTGATCGCGCTGGGCATTGGCTATGTGAACGGGATGATGGTAACGCGCACTGGGCTGCCCAGCTTTATCGTGACGTTGGCCACCTTCTTTGTGCTGCGTGGCGCCAATGTGGGGATCACCCGTTTGGTCACCGAGCAGGTTTACGTGGGCGGCATTGACAAGACCCAAGGGTTCGATATGGCGCGGCTGGTCTTCAATACCGGCATCGATGTCTTCGGTGTCGAGTTCCGCAGTTCGATCATCTGGTGGGTGGTGATCGCTATTCTGGCCAGCTGGGTGCTATTGCGCACCAAGTACGGCAGCTGGATTTTCGCCGCCGGGGGGGATGCCAACGCGGCGCGCAATCTGGGGGTGCCCGCTACACGGGTTAAGATCGCTCTGTTTATGACCACCGCGACGGCGGGCTGGCTGGTGGGCATGATGAACATCGTGCGCCTGCGCTCGGCAGTGGCCAGCCAGGGCATCGGTCAGGAGTTCGTCTATATCATCGCCGCAACGATCGGCGGGTGTCTCCTGACGGGTGGCTATGGGTCGGTCATCGGGGCGTCCATCGGTGCCATCATCTTCGGCATGGCCCAGGTGGGCATTGTCTTCGCCGGTTGGGATACCGACTGGTTCTACAGCTTCCTGGGGGTGATGTTGCTCGCCGCGGTGCTGGTGAACAATTACACGCGCAGGCGCGCGCAGGAGATCAGCCTGGCGGCGGCGAAGGCGCGCACGGAGGGATAGGTCGGATGGCAACACGTCAACCTCTGCTAGAAGTTCGCAATGTATCGAAGATGTTTGGCAGCGTGCTCGCGCTGAGCAATGTCTCGGCCCAGTTCTACGCTGGCGAGGTCACCTGCCTGCTGGGCGACAATGGCGCGGGCAAGTCCACACTCATCAAAATTCTCTCGGGGGTGTACCAACCCACCGAAGGAGATTATCTCTTCGAAGGCAAAAAAGTGTTGCTGAACTCGCCGCGCGAGGCGCTTGCCATGGGCATCGCCACGGTGTATCAGGATCTCTCTTTGATCCCCCTGATGTCGGTGTGGCGCAATTTCTTCCTGGGTGCCGAGCCGGAGAAGCGCCTTGGGCCGATCAAAGGATATGACATCAGCTTTGCCAAGCGGACCGTGCGCGAAGTGCTCGGACACATGGGCATCTTCATCCGCGACCCCGATCAGCCTGTGGGGACCATGTCAGGTGGTGAACGCCAATCCATTGCCATCAGCCGTGCCATCTACTTCGGCGCTAAGGTGCTCATTTTGGACGAGCCCACCGCGGCGTTGGGCGTCAAGCAGGCCGGCATGGTGTTGCATCACATCGTGCGGGCGAAGCAACGAGGGCTTGCTGTCATCTTCATCACTCATAACCCCAACCATGCCTGGCCGGTGGGAGACCATTTCATCATCCTGCGGCGCGGTCGCGTGTTGGGCGACTATCGCCGCGAGGAGCTCACCCAGGCAGACCTGATGAACCTGATGGCTGGCGGAGAGGACCTCGTCAAGTTGCAGCAGGAACTGGAAGCATTGCTGGAGCAGCCGTTGGAAGTGGCAGGAGAATCCCCCCATGTTCAAGAAGTTGTTGGTACCGGTTGATGGTTCGCCCTATGCCAATCGCGCCGTGGATACGGCGGTTGGGCTGGCTAAATGTTGTGGTTCTTCCATTATGCTAGTCCATGTGATCCGCGATCTCTCCCTGCCGCGCGAAATTCTCGAGATGATCGCATCCGGAGAAATCACAGCAGGACGTCTCCAACTCCTGAAGGACTCGGCAGCCATTATACTCGACAATGCAGCAGAAAAGTGCAGGCAAGGTGGTGTCACCGATGTGACCCAAGAATGTCTGATGGGTGACCCTGCTGGCAAGATCTTGGAATACGCTGCCCAGAACGGGGTGGACTTGATCGTGCTGGGACAGCGCGGGTTGCAGCCCCATGGTGATCTGTTGGGTAGCGTCGCGCGCAAGTTGGTGAATACCACCACCATCCCGTGCCTGGTGGTGACGTGAGTGTGGTGGGCGACCGGTCCACGCAGCCGGCAACCGCAGAAAGGGTGATCACCAGCCGCCGCAATCCCCGCATCGTTGCGATCCGCAAGCTGGACATGCGCAAATATCGCTGGCAGCAGAGGCGTTTCCGCGTGGAAGGCCTGCAGCTGCTGCATATGGCCCTGGACGCCGGCGCCCGTCCGCTGGAAGTTCTGTATTGCCGTGAGCAATTTGTCGGCCCAGAGGCGCCCGTTCTGCTGCGGCGCTTTGCGCAAGCTGGAGCGGAGCTGCTCGAGGTCTCACCTGAAGTGATGCAGTCGGTATGCGAGCGCGAGATGGGGCAGGGGTTGGTCGCCACCTTTGCCCTGGGTGAGACTGGCTTGCGTCCACTTCCCATCCAATCGCATAATCTAGTGATCGTTTTGGATCGGTTGCAAGATCCGGGGAACATGGGCACGCTGATCCGCACGGCGGATGCGGTCGGGGCAGCGGCGGTGGTTTTGATTGAGCCATGCGTTGATCCCTATGAGCCCAAGGCGGTGCGCGGCAGCATGGGTTCGTTGTTCCATGTGCCGTTGGTGATGACGGCCGATTTGCCCCGGCTGTTCGCCTGGCTGACGGAGCAAGGGCTGCGCATCGTGGGCGCCGATGCGCACCTGGGTGATCTGTGGGGGGATACCACGCTCCAAGGAGGTGTGGCGCTGGTGTTGGGAAATGAGGCGCGGGGCATCTCTGCCGACGTGCGCCCTTATGTGCAGGATTGGGTGCGTCTGCCCATTGTGGGCAAGGCCGAATCGCTCAACGTGGCGATGGCAGGGGCTGTGCTCATGTACACCTGGCTGCGCCGCAATTACGGAAACACCCGGGCTGATCCGACGCCATCGCATTCTTGATGGGGTGCCGAAGCCCAAAGGTGTGGATGGAAGATGCCGGTTACTCTCTTTTCCGCCAGCAGCTTGCAGGACTACGCGGTCTGCCCGCGTCGCTTTCAGTTGCGCTATGTGCTGGGATTGACCTGGCCAGCTCCTGAGACGGCCCAACCGGCTGAGCAAGAAGAGCATATCTGGCTCGGCCGTGAGCTGCACCGCTTGATCCACCAGCACCTCTTGGGGATACCGGTTGAGCGGCTGTCGCCGATGGTGCAGCATCCCGCTCTGGAGCGCTGGTGGCAGGCTTATCTCGCTTTCGTGCCCCATTTGCATGCGATGCGGGTGCTGCCTGAGATCACTCTTTCGACACCGCTGGCAAGGCAAAGGCTGATCGCTCGTTTCGATGCCATCGCGGTGGCAGACCAACCGGATACTTCTGGCGTCCACGCGATCATCCTGGACTGGAAGACCTATCGCCATCGCCCGTCGCGAGAATGGTTGGCGGCGCGTCTGCAGAGCCGTGTGTATCCGGTGGTGTTTCTTCGGGCGGGCGCTGCGATGATGGAAGCGGGCGCTCCATCCGACGTGGAGATGTGGTATTGGTTTGCCGAACACCCCCTGAACCCGGAGCGGTTGCGTTACAGCGCAGCTGCGTACCGCGCCGACATCGCGTATCTGGAAGCTCTTGTTGCGGAGATTGCTCAGCGCATCGCAGCGATGGCCTCTACGGACATCGCCGGGGAGGTGTGGTCGCTCACTGAGGACGAGCGGGAGTGCCGTTATTGCACGTACCGTTCCCTGTGCCGCCGCAGTGTTGCGGCCGGTCCCGAGGAATATATGCCGGATGATGCCACGTTGCATGACGAGCCACCTTATGAAGTGGGTTGGGAGCCCGAAGGGCTTCAGACGACGGAAATGCTTTTCTAAGCGCTTTCTGGGACCTCGCCGAGATGGAAGATGAGCACCATCTGCCCCAATTGGACCTGGTCACCGTCGTGCAGCGGTTGCGGTTCGAATGGACGCAGAGGCACACCGTTTAAGTAAGTGCCGTTGGTGCTATCCAGGTCTTCGATCGTCCATGCATTCTGCGCGAACACCAGGCGGGCGTGTTGTCGCGATACTCCGCCGGAGATACCCCCCAAGCTGGTCAGGTCGATGTCCACCATCGTGTTGGTCACGGGGTCAGAGCGGCCGATCACTACTTCATCCTGGAGTGGAATTGGCACAGGCACCCCAGTGTTCACGATGATGAAGTGGGGGCCGCGCAACAACGGCCGCAGATCACGCAGCTCGGCGGTGAAACGTTTCGATCGTTGTGCGGCAGCTTCAGGCGGCCGGGTTATAGTGCTGAAGGGTCCCAAAGTTTCCATGTCTGCCACCATATTCGCCATATCCTGATAACGTTCATCCGGTTCTTTCGCCAATGCTCGCAAGATGATATGTTCCAATGCTTCGGGTATTTCCGGCACTAACGCGCGCGGGGATGGGGGCGGCTCGCTGATATGCTTCAACAGCATATCGAAAGTCTTGGTCGCCTGAAACGGCACCTGCCCGGTGACCATCTCAAAGAGCATCACTCCCAGCGCATAGATATCCGTACGATGATCCACTTCTCCGCCCAGCGCCTGCTCGGGAGAAATATAGGCGGGCGTTCCCACAGGCATTCCCGGGTCGGTCCAGCTCTGCTTAGCGTGTTTGAGCTTGACGAGGCCGAAGTCGGCCAGCAGGGGCCAATCCTCTGTGGGCAGGAGCACGTTGCCCGGTTTGACATCGCGGTGAATGATGCCACGGGAATGCGCAAACACGAGTGCCTGGCCGATGCCGAGAGCCAGGCCGACGGCACGCTTCCACGGGAAGGGTTCGCCTGTCAATCGTTTTGTCAGTGCTCCACCCGCTACGTACTCCATAGCGATGTATTCCAGGCCATTCTGTTCGCCGCAGTCGTACACGATCAGAATGTTGGGGTGGCGCAGGGCAGCAATTGCCTTCGCTTCGCGCCGGAAGCGGGCAATGAACTGCTGATCCTGGGCAACATATGCCGGGTCCAGCACCTTGACCGCCACCCAACGCTCCAGGCTGGGCTGATACGCTCGATAGACCACCGATACGGCGCCCTGACCGATCTTCTCTACCAGGCGGTATGAACCAAGCGTAACGCCGCTGAGATCCTCCATATCTTAGCCATCCCTCCGGCTAATCTGCCCCCAGAATGATCGTGCTGATGTTGTCTTCGCCCCCGCGCTCATTGGCTGCCTGTACCAGATGCTCGCATGCATCCTGAGGTGATGCGCTGCGCATCACAATCTCCCAGATCTCGTGGTCTTCCAGCTTGGCGTTTAGCCCATCCGAGCAGAGCAACAGTCGGTCGCCTGCGCTGATGTATTCGGTGAAGTAATCGACCTCCACGTCCGGTGTGTCGCCCAAGGTGCGATAGATCACGTTGCGTTGCGGATGAGTACGCGCTTCTTGTTGGTCGATGTGACCCAATGAGATCAGACGTTCCACCAGGGAATGATCCGTGGTGATCCGACGGATGCCTGTGTGGTTGATGAGATAGGCGCGGCTATCCCCTACGTTGGCGATATGCACGACATTGCCCATGACAAGGGCAGCGACCAGCGTGGTGCCCATGTTGTTGCCCATGGAATGACGGTGGGCGAGAATGGCAGCGTTCGCTGCCTGGACCGCCGTCGCGAGCCATTCGCGCGCATGCTCCGTGGTGGTCTCCCCGTGGTTGGTGAGGTGCTGGGTGAGCAGATGGGTGACCATCCTCGCCGCGAGGGTGTCGACGGCCAAGCTGCTGGCAAGGTCTCCTGCCGCATGTCCTCCCACACCGTCCGCTACCGCCAGCAAGCTGATCGTTTCGTTGGCCGACGCACGCACGCGCTCCAGGGTGAGCGCGAGCAAGCTGTCCTCGTTGAACTCGCGCACCAGGCCGACATCGGTGTACTTGCCGATGCGGATGCGCATGTTATCTGGCCGCCTGACGTTCTCAGTTGCGCTGCGCAGTGCATCGGCCAGTTGCATAGCGGTGGGAATGCCCTCGTGGCCCCCGAAGACGCGCTCGAAGAGTTTATGCAAGGTGGGCGACAGCTCGGGGATGCGGGTGAATTCTCGTTGACCCGTGATCAAGTAATGCAATGTCTTCACCAGGCCCGCGACATCGGCGGCGCGAGCCTGTGCCGCGGCGGTTGCGTCTTCGGGGAGCAGCTGCGCATGGCTGAGGTCGCACCACATCGCCGATTTCTCTTGCACCAGAATGTGCCGCGTGGTGACCTCCGGCCAGCAGATGCCGTGGTAATGGAGATACGCCAGGCCCTCTGCCAATTGAGCGCCCCAATTCAACACACGTGCCAGCTTCTGTGGAAGCGGCAAGAGCTCAGCGCTCGGCGGGAGCGCCTCCAGCAGCATAATGTAGTGGCGTTCCTCACCCTTGTGCGGTTGCTCGGAAAAGTAGACGTGAGGCAATAGTGCGATGTGTTGCAGCCCTTGCGCCGTGGCACGCGCCGCTGCCTGCAAATGGGTGCCTTGACGGTACTCGTGCAGCTGGTAGCGTCGTCGCAGAGGCACTACGCCATGCAGCTCATTGCCGCACGCCCGGCATACAACGTCACTGCTGACGTTATGGGTATAACCACAGGCAGGATTGGGGCAGGGAAAGGTTGCTTCGAGCTCTTCTACAATGTAGACGTTGTGACCTGGCGACTGGGAGCATAGGCGCAACACATAGCAGCTCTCCTGAGCAACGAGCGCGCCTTCTGGCAGTGGCGGGAAGGCCTCGTCGGGGGGCGACGGTGCAGTTGCTTCGCCGGATTGGCTTGGGAGATCGTCCAGTTGGTTTGTCATATCAGGTTCTTTTGAGGTCCTCAGCTGGGGTTTCGTAATCCTGCCTTCCTTCGCGTTGTCATAGAGAACGCACACTATATCATCGCAGCGACATGAATGCATCACCGGAGCGGGCCGGTATCCGGGTTGCCGTCGCGATAGATCAATGTACACTCCCCCAATCCAATGACCCAATGATCCTTGAGCAGATTCTTGCGTGCTGCACGACGCCCATTGATGAGGATGCCTTGCGTGGCGTCAAGAGTCTCGATGACGACAAAGCCGCTGGTGGCATCCCGGTAGATGCGAGCATGGCGCGCGGAGACATGGGTGGCGCTGGGCAGTATGGCGTCGAGATGGATGTCGGCATCAGGCGCGCGGCCGACCACGCAACCTCCTGAATCCAGATTGGGCAACGGCACCAACACACGGCCGTCTGGTGTCTCCAGGTGAGGTTGCAATCGCAATGACGGCATTTGGGGGCGCACCGCACGCGCGCGGCCGATGCGACGCGCGATCAGCCCGATCAAGATCAGAGCTATGATTGCGGCCAGAACTAGCAATATTTGGTATGATTGCGTAAGCGCTTCCAAGTGAAGAGCCTCCGCTCCGCGGACTGCCGAGTTACCATTCTATAGTGTACACCTGAAACGATGCAGAGGGCAATTTGGTGCCAGAAGCAGGGTGCATTTCATGTTTGGGGAGAGGCGGGGTTCAAACCGAGCCACGCGCGTGAGCAAGGGGACTCCCTCCCCGTGGACGGGGGGTAGGGTGGGGGCTATGTGGTTTTACCGCCGAGCACGCAGCGTTCGCCGAGAAATTTTAGAAAAACCTCTGCGTGCTCGGCGCTCTCTGCGGTGAGAAAGTTTCCCGCTCCCCGACGGTCGCGGCGCGGATAACCCTTGCAACTCTGGGTTACCGCTTCAACTCGCTTCCAAGTTGAAATGCCCTCTCGCCATGGCCGCTTTGGCTTTCTCGCACGACCGTGCTATAATAGGAAGCGGGAAGGTGCCAGAGTGGACGATTGGGGCGGTCTCGAAAACCGCTGCGGGGCTTGGTCTCCGCCGTGGGTTCGAATCCCACCCTTCCCGCCTGCCCCACCGCATCAGACGCCAAGATGAGCCAGGTGGGCAGGCCGGAATCCCAAAAACTGAATATGGAGAGGTCGCATAGTCTGGTCTAGTGCGCACGATTGGAAATCGTGTAGGCGTAACAGCCTCGCGGGTTCAAATCCCGCCCTCTCCGCCTGGTCGTGCTAGATGGGGCAGTGGCGGCGCCCTGTACCCGCAGTCCGCCATAGCGGGATCGAATTCCCTCTCGAGGGCTTGCGGCTGTCTAAACTGCCGGCACGATGCAGCGTTGAAGGTTGGGTCCTGCGCGGCGGGAGCCTGTGAACCTGGTCAGGTCCGGAAGGAAGCAGCCATAAGCAGTCCCTCTCGGGTGACGCAGGGTAGCCTGGCCGGAGCTGTCGCGTGTCGGTAAGCAGGCAAGTGCAGTTCGACAGAGGGTGCACGACCAATTCTTGTTTAGCCGGAATGGTATGACGCGGGACATTTCCCCGACTCAGCGCAGCGTCCATACGGAGCTTCCTGACCGTTTCCCCCGGTCCCTTCTACCTCTCGCGTCCATCCCTCAGGCGGCCGTGTTGTGGCTGTTGCCAATGATCGCCTTGTTGTGGTTCGGCTATTCCAACACTGCTGTCCCGGTGACCTTGATGATTAATGGACGCAAGTTCATCCATCACACCCACCAGGCAAATGTCCGGGACGTGTTGCGCGAAGTGGGGATTGCGCTACAGCCGCAGGATGAGGTGCTTCCCCCTCTTGATACCCCATTGCGAGGCTATGAGACGGTGCAGGTCACGCTGGCGCGGCCGGTCGCCATCGAGGTGGACGGCCGTACCGTCCAGACGTTCACCTGTCAGCGGCGCGTGGATAGGATCCTGGCCGAAGCGGGAGTGCGCTACGGAGCACAAGACTTCGTACAGGTGGATGGACGACCGCGCGTGGCGTCCGATGAAGCAATAGAAGGGATCCATTCAATTTTTTTCAGGGCGGATGCCGCATTGTCGCAAACAGTGGCGACACGTCCACCCCTTCTGCACATTGTGGTGCGCCGTGCCGTGCCGATCACAGTCCATGATCATGGCACCACCATCACGCTGTACACGGCGCACTCGAGCCTGGGAGCAGCATTGCGTGCCGGGGGTGTCGTGCTCCGACCCGGCGATCTGGTCGCACCTGCCCTCGATACACCCGTGTCTTCCGGGTTGCACGTTTTTGTCCGCCGTGCGCTTTCCGTCACCATCGGCGTGGATGGCCACTGGCTCCCCGTGTATACGCACAGCCGTTCCGTGGGAGAGCTGTTGGCGGAGCAAGGCATTGCGCTGATGGGCGATGACTACACCATACCGCCTCTCGACACCCCGCTCCGTAGCGGGATCACCGTCCAGGTGGTGCGACGTGAGGAGCACCTGCGCTTTGAACAAGAAATCATCCCCTACGAGACGGAATGGAAAGCAGATCCCAAGATGCTGATCGACACCCAGCAAATCATTCAGCCGGGTACGGAAGGGGTGATTATGCGCCGCTACCGGACCATCTATGAAAACGGGGCCGAGGTATCAGAGGTTTTAGAGCGCGAGTGGGTGGCCAGTGTGCCTGCCACGCGGGTCATCGCTTACGGCACCCGCATCCTGGTGCAGCAGATGTCCACCCCAGATGGCCCGATCGAATACTGGCGGCGTGTCCGCATGTTGGCCACTTCCTACAATCCATCCAGCTCCGGCAAACCAAAGGATCATCCACACTACGGCATCACGCGCACCGGCCTCAAAGCGGGTTTTGGGGTCATCGCGGTCGATCCGAAGGTCATCCCGCTGGGCAGCCATGTTTATATACCCGGCTACGGCAAGGCAGTGGCCGGTGACACAGGTGCTTCCATCTTGGGTCGCCATATTGACCTGGGATACGATGATGATATGCCGCTGCCGCACTGGTATCGCTGGGTTGATGTCTATCTCCTCACCCCGGTTCCCCCACGTGACCGCATCCGCTATGTGCTTCCCAGTTGGCCACAGGAACGTTGAATGGCGGGAGGCAGTTTGTCCCCATCCGAGGAGTCGCTGGGGGCGCTGTTACGGCGCTATGGGCTGCACGCGCGCAAGACGCTGGGGCAGCACTTCCTCTCTGATCCCCATCTGTTGGATAAAATCGTTGCGGCTGCTGAGCTGCCGCCCGAGGCCGCTGTGCTGGAAATCGGTGCGGGGCCCGGGATGCTGACGCGTCGGCTGGCAGCGGTGGCGCGCCATGTGGTGGCGGTCGAGCTGGATGACGGGCTTGTGACACTCTTGCGCCGCGAGCTCGCGCATTTGGCCAACGTCACCGTCGTCCATGGTGATATCCTCAAGCTGGATGTTCCCACTCTGATCGACGCACCCTATGCGGTGGTTGCCAACCTGCCCTACTACATCACCTCGGCGGTGCTGCGGCATCTGTTGCAATGTGTGCCATCCCCTTTTCGCCTGGTGCTCACGGTGCAGCGCGAGGTGGCGCAGCGGATCGTGGCGGCGCCGGGCCAGCTGAGCTTGCTGGCGGTAAGCGTGCAGTTCTATGGGCGGCCGCGCATTGTCATGCGCATCCCTGCGGGGGCGTTCGTGCCACCCCCACAGGTCGATTCGGCCGTGTTGCGCATCGACACTTACGAACGGCCGCCGGTGGATGTGCCATCGCCGGAAGATTTCTTCCGCGTTGTGCGCGCCGGCTTCAGCCAAAGGCGCAAACAGTTGCACAATGCCCTGAGCACAGGGCTGGGCCTCTCAGCGGAGCAGACCATCGCGGTGTTGTCGGCAGCGGGCATTGTACCCTCGCGACGGGCAGAGACGCTCAGCCTGGCGGAGTGGGCTGCTCTGACGCGCGCCCTGGCGGCGCTGCGATCAATGTAGGTTTGAGAAGGCTGGCGACAAGGCGCGCCTGGCGGGTATCCTCATCCATGCCGCAACCGTCAGGGAGCGATATGCGCCGCCGCTTAAAGCGCGAACCGTTGGGCGGTCCGTCTATACATTATGGTGTATTATAGCCAATGCTCAAGGAGGATTAAATGCGTGCTAAGATGCTACTTGCTCTGTGGGTGTTGATCTTCATCACAGCGGCCTGTGCCGTTCGGCCTTCTAGTCCGCCGACTGGGAGCAATCTCCCCCCAGCTGCACAACCGACCTCTATGCCATCCGTTCCCTCCGTCTCCGGCGGATGGTTGGGCGCCAAAGAAGCCGTTGCACTGGCCTATGCTGCCCTACCGGCCGGCTGGAAACCTACGGCGAAGTTGGCCTTCGTCGGCCGCTGGTCACAATTCTGCAATGTGGGATGTTCCCCCTTTAATGTCGAGGAAGACCCCGGCATTGGGGCGGATGGGCGCCAGGCACATTGGATCGTCATCCTCGCTAAAGATGAAACATCCTCGCCAGCCAACGTGTACTATGTGGAAGGGGCAGAAGCAAGACTGGTGAAATCCGACGTGGCTACGATCCGGCCGGACGAGTTATTTGCTCGGGAAGGATGGGTCGATTCAACGGAGATACAATTTCGCACGTCGCAACCGGTAGGCCTGGGACTCAGAACGAGCGACTTGTTTGAAGATGTGGATGCTGAATTGGGGCGTTATTCTCTGCTCTGGCTTGCTGAGACATCCTTTGGCCATTTTGATGTCTATGACGCTACAACGGGGCAGTACATCAAATCGCGCTGAGAGCCTTCAGAAGAATCCGACAACGTAGCATCGCCGATTGTCTTGGGCCAGCAGAGGAAACCGCCCAACCGCCTGCTGCAGCTGAGCCGCTCGAAGAGCGGCTCAGCTCGGTAGCGTTGGGCCGCCTGTTATCGTTTTACTCAAACAGAGGTGCACATCAAGCCGAATCCGGTCCCGCCCCCAGCGGGTAAAACTTATAATGGACGGCAAAAACTAATTCCATATACATCTACTCGGAGGAGCCTCGCTTTTGTCCAGATTCCCTCTACCACCTGGTAACGATCTCCTGGCGCAAGTACTCCCGGCCGATTGACATCCCCCGGCAGCTCTGTTATCATAGAGATGTCCGACGGGGCAGCTTGTGACAAGAGAGCTTGGGTCGTGCGGTGTGGAGTTGCATCTCTTATCCCCTGGCACGGATGGCTTTTGTTCTGAGCTCAAGGCACACCGAGGTCTGACGAATCCATGGTCATAGCCACCTCAGAGAATGGCAACGGGATGTGCCTGCCCCCGATGCGGATATTCATGCTTCATCTCGGTGTTCACCCCACCACCAGAGGAGCTACGACTGCGAAGCCTTGAGAAAAGTCCGGGAAGGATCGCTTGCCTATGACCTTCGCTCTGGAAATGCGTGGCATCACCAAACGATTTCCGGGTGTTCTGGCCAACGATCACATTGACTTTGCCCTCGAAAGAGGGGAGATTCATTGCCTGTTGGGTGAAAACGGGGCCGGGAAATCCACCCTGATGAACATCCTATATGGCCTCTATCGCCCCGATGAAGGGCACATCTTTCTGAATGGCCATGAGGTGCACATCGGCGCGCCCACCGATGCGATACGGCTGGGCATTGGCATGGTGCATCAACACTTCATGCTTATCCCGGTTATGACGGTGGCCGAAAACATTATGCTGGGCACGGAGATCGTGAAGGGCGGTTTCGTGCTCGATCAGAGCACCGCCGCGCAGCGCATTCGTGAAATTTCGCGCCAATACGGGTTGGAGGTCGATCCGAACGCCTATATCAAAGACTTGCCGGTGGGCATCCAACAGCGCGTTGAGATCGTCAAGGCGCTCTACCGCCAAGCTAACATCCTCATCCTCGACGAGCCAACCGCGGTGTTGACCCCACAAGAGGTGGATGACCTCTTCACCATTATGCGTGGACTGGCGGCGCAAGGGAAGAGCATCATTTTCATCACGCATAAGCTGGGCGAGGTGTTTGCGGTGGCCGACCGTATCACAGTGTTGCGCAATGGCCATGTGGTTGGCACCACGCGCCCATCCGAAGCCACCCCAAGCTCACTGGCCGCCATGATGGTGGGACGGGAGGTGATCCTCACGGTGGATAAACGACCGGCACAGCCAGGGAGAACGGTGCTGGAAGTGCAAGGTCTGAAGGTTTTGGACGACCGAGGCTCGATGATGGTCAACGGCGCCACATTCGAAGTGCGCGCCGGCGAGGTTTTGGGGATCGCCGGGGTGCAGGGCAACGGCCAGACCGAATTGGTGGAAGCGCTCACTGGTCTGCGGCCTAGTGTCGCCGGACGGGTGATGATCGACGGCGTCGAAGTGACGAATGCCTCACCACGCCGCATTTCCGAGCAGGGCGTCGCGCACATCCCCGAAGATCGCCACGAACACGGCATGGTGGGCAAATATCCCGTCGCCGACAACCTGGTGCTCAACACCTACTATCGACAGCCTTTCGCCCGTGGCATCATCCTCAACTATCGTGCCATTGAAGAGCATGCCTGGCGACTGGTGCACGAGTTCGACATCCGCACGCCGAGCGTCTATGTACCGGCGAGCAATCTGTCGGGGGGCAATCAACAGAAGATGATTGTGGCGCGCGAATTCTCGCGCCCCATCAAGTTGTTGATTGCTGCGCAGCCCACCCGCGGGCTGGACGTCGGCTCGATCGAATTTATCCACCGGCGGTTGGTCGAAGCGCGCGATCAAGGGGTGGCCGTGCTGCTGGTCTCGGCAGAGCTCGACGAGATTATGTCGCTAGCCGATCGCATTGCAGTCATGTACAAGGGCCAGATTATCGCCACGGTCGAGGCGGAGCGAGCAGACCGCGCTGAGCTGGGGTTGTTGATGGCCGGCATCACGTCCCATATGGCTCCGGAGGCGGCGAGCTGAGATGGGCCATGGGTGCGCTTTCCAAAGTAGCGGTGCGAGCATTTCACCCTCTCACAGGTCCCAAACTAGCGGGAGGTTACAACACTGTGCGTGTCAGCAAGCGGCGAATTGGTACCGCAGGGCACCTAGAGATTGCGGAATGGGATGGCGAAGGCAAGGGATAGGAAGTGGGGAACACGTGACAAGGCCACCTCGGGCCCCAAAGCTCACCATGAAAGTTCGGGAGGACGAGTGTGCAGGCGTTTAGTCGCAATGCGGTGTCAGGGAAGATGGACAAACCGATGCGAGTCGGTTTGGTCACCGACGTGGGCCGCGTCGACGATGGCACGTTCAATCAATATGCCCACGAAGGGATTCAGCGCGCCGTCTCCGAGCTGGGTCTGGAATACACGTGTATCGAAACGAGGCGTCCTGAGGATCATGAGGTCAATCTGCTCATCCTGATCGAGGAGCAGTGCGGGCTGATCATCACAGTTGGCAGCGGACTGGGCAAGGTGGTGGAACGGGTGGCGAAAGAGCATCCGAATGTGCACTTCGTCACGGTGGACTATGTCGTCCAGTCCTCTCTGCCCAATGTGCTGAGCGTGGTGTTTGCCGAGGATCAAGCCGGATTCTTGGCCGGCGCGCTGGCCGGGTGTATGACGAAGAGCAATGTCGTCGGGGTGGTTGCCGGTGAGACGGTGCCCCCTGTGTTGCGATTCCGCAAAGGGTTTGCCCACGGTGCTCGCTATGTCAATCCGAAAGTGCGTGTCCTCAGCGAGCACGTGGAATCCTTTGACGATCCGGACAAAGGGCGTTCTATTGCGCTCTCCTTGATCGAGCGCGGCGCGGATGTCCTCTTTGGGACCGGCGGGCGCACGGGTAGCGGTGCTATCCGGGCAGCTGCCGAGGCGGGCGCATGGGTGATCGGGGTGGATCAGGATGAGTGGTTCACCACATTTGAAGGAGGGCGTGCCCCGGGCAGTGATCGGCTGCTTTCCAGTGCCATCAAACGGGTGGATGTCGCGGTCGAGAAGGCGGTGCGCGACTGGGCGGCAGGCCGTTTCAACGGGGGAAGCAACTGGCTGGGGAGCTTGCGCAATGAGGGCATCGGCCTGGCGCCATTCCACGCAGCAGAAGGGGCCATTGCGCAGGAGGTGCGTGCGCGCCTGAACGAAGTGACCGTCCGCTTGCGCGACGGCACGTTGCAGACGCGTGTTGGCCCGGCAGGTGAGGATCAATTGGGGACCCTCTGGGAACAGCTGCGCATGTGGAATTGGAGCGAACTGGCCGTCTTGGTGCTGGCCGTGTTTACCGCGCTGCTGATCGGTGCCATCGTCATTTGGGTGACCCGCGCGGCGGATCTGCGCGGCGCCGGGCTGCCGTGGGACCAGGTGATCCCCGAAGCGAGTGCCCTGGTGCTTTCCGCCTATGGTGGGTTGTACGAGGGTGCCATCGGCTCGGCGCGTGCCCTGGCAGGCAGTTTGATCTACTCCACTCCTTATATTATGGCCGGGCTTGCCGTCGCGTTGGGATTTCAGTGCGGCCTATTCAACATCGGGGTGGAGGGTCAACTGTACATGGGGGCACTATGTGCCACCGTCGTCGGCTTTTCCGTCACTGGCTTGCCCATCTACGTTCATCTGCCGCTGGCGATCGCCGCCGGGGCGTTGGGAGGGGCCATCTGGGGCGCGATCCCCGGTGCGCTTAAGGCGATCACCGGTGCGCACGAGGTGATCAATACGATTATGATGAATTACATCGCGGTCAAGACGGTGGATTACCTGGTCAAGAATCCCCTCAAGGATGTGACGGCGACGCTGGATCGCACCCCCTTTGTTGCCGAGTCGGCACGCTTTCCCCTGTTGGTGCCCGAACTGAACATCCATTCCGCCGTGCTGGTGGCGCTCGTTGCCATCGGGTTGGTGTGGTATTTTCTGTTTAAGACCACCTGGGGCTTTGAGATTCGCACGGTGGGCGCGAACCCGAGTGCAGCGCGCTATGCCGGCATCAGCGTGAAGCGCAATTTTGTGCTGGCTATGGCGCTTTCCGGGATGCTGGCCGGCCTGGGGGGGCTGGATGTGGTGCTGGGCCGCCCGAGCGAGTACGCGCTGAAAGCCGCGTTTTCCACCGGCTTTGGGTTTGACGGCATCGCGGTTGCCATGCTTGCCAAAAGCCATCCGCTCGGCATCTTCCCGGCTGCTTTTTTGTGGGGCGCGCTGCGCAACGGCGCCGGTCTGATGCAGGTGCGCGCTCAGGCGATCTCGATTGACCTGGTCAACATCATTCAGGGGCTGGTGATCATGTTCATCGCGGCCGATCAGATCATCCGTTGGCTGTATCGGCTCCGGGAACGTGAGGAAAAAGAGGTGGTCTTCACGCGCGGGTGGGGAGGATAAGCGATGAACCCGGCCGAGCGAATCAATCCCGGCGGACGAAAGCGCTTCATAACCCGGGCACGTGGCTTGGGATTGTTCTATCTGGTGCTGGCGGTCATCGTCTTGGTCTGGACCTTGCGCGCCAGCTCGCCCGACTCGCTCTCGCGCCTGGGACTAGGGATCATCCTGCAGCCCCCACCGGTGCGCTTGACCGTGCCCACCCAGCCCAGTCTGATCGTGATCGGCCTGTTGCTAGGGTTGATCGGCCTGTATGCCCTATTTCGCTCACCCGCGGAGCGCGCCACCAACACGTTGCTCGGCGGCGGCGCTGTGTTGATCGTGTTGGGCGCCATCATCGCTGCCGCTGCGGACAGGAGTATCGATCTGGTGGGGCTGGTCAAGGACAGTGTGCGGCTGGCCACGCCGATTATGTTGGGCATGCTCGCCGGCGTGATGTGCGAGCGCTGCGCAGTGATCAACATTGGCATCGAGGGCATGATGCTCACCGCCGCCGCGGTGGGGTATATGGTCTCCTTATATGCCCAAAATATGTGGTTGGGATTGCTGGCCGCCATCCTGGCGGGAGGCTTTATGGCCACCCTGCACGCGCTGCTGACCATTCAATTCATGGTGGATCATATTATCAGTGGCACATCCATTAACATTTTGGCGGTGGGCATCAGCGGGTACATCCGCGCCGCTTTTCTGCTCAAAAACCCTTTCGGCGCCCCAGGTCTCTTCCCGTATGTCTTTCAGGGCACACCTTTGTGGGACATTCCCATTCTTGGTACCATCCTATTCCAGTACCAGCCCATGGTCTATGCGGCGCTGGTGTTGGTGCCGCTGGTGTGGTTCGTGCTCTTCCACACTCCGTGGGGATTGCGCACGCGGGCGGTGGGTGAGCATCCGCGTGCCGCGGACACGGTGGGCATCGACGTGTTTAAGATTCGCTATGTGAACGTCATTCTGGCCGGTTGTGTGGCCGGATTGGGTGGCGCCTGGTTCTCACTGGAGACAGTGGGCCATTTCGACGACCTGATGACCAACAACCGCGGTTTTATCGCGCTGGCGGCAATGATCTTTGGCAACTGGAACCCGCTCGGCGGCGCTGCCGGCGCGCTGCTGTTTGGCTTTGCCGACGCGCTTAACTTCAAATTCCAGATCCTGGAGGTGAACGTTCCCTACCAGTTTATCGGCATGCTGCCCTTCATCCTCACCATGATCGCCGTCGCCGGGGTGATTGGCCGTACGACCCCGCCCGCCGCCGACGGGCAGCCGTATCGCAAGCAGTAGGATATCAAACGTGTGATGGCGGTTTTCTTGCGCAATTCTAGCGTTTCTTTAGTGTCCATCATATACTGCTGTGCTATACTGAGAAGATAGAATAACCCGAGTTGCTACCAAAGGAAGTTGAGACTACAGGCCGGCATAAGAAGTGTGACTTTTCGCTCCAACCTGTGGGTGGTCACCACGGAGAGCGAGTGACGCGAAATGGCAACAGCATAATCCGAGCCGCGACCGTGCGGGAGCGGTCACAAAACTCACCGCAGAGCACGCCGAGACCGCCGAGGTTTTTTTCTCTCTTAATTCTCTGCCTTCTCGGCGGTAAAATCTCTGCCGCTTGCTGACGCGCGCGGCTCGGATTGAGACAAATCTTATCTCAGAATGAAATGCGCCCAGTCAAAGGTGGCAACTTGAGTTAGAATAAGAAAATTGGGACACAGGCAGGCGACGATATGACGGTCGAGAACCTCATTATTATTGGCTCCGGCCCGGCGGGAATGGCCGCGGCCATCTATGCAGGGCGCGCCAACCTAAGCCCTTTGGTGCTAACTGGCACTATGGTGGGTGGTCAGCCATCCATCACCAATGAAATTGAGAACTTTCCGGGTTTCCCGGATGGCATCACGGGTGCCGAGTTGGTGGAGCGCGTCCATCGTCAGGCGGAGCGCTTCGGCGCCCGCATGGAGTATGATGAAGCCATCGAGGTCAACTTGCGGGTGCATCCCTTCTGGGTCAAGACTTACAGCGCGGAGTACTATGCCAAAGCGTTGATTGTGGCCAGCGGCGCCTCGCCACGCAAGCTGGGGGTTCCGGGCGAGGTGGAGCTCACTGGCCATGGGGTCAGCTATTGTGGCACGTGCGATGGTTTCTTCTTCCGTGGCAAAGAGGTCGTGGTGGTAGGCGGTGGGGACTCCGCGCTGGAAGAAGCGCTCTTCCTGACGCGCTATGTGACCCGCGTGCGCATCATCCACCGCCGCGATCAGCTGCGCGCCAGCTACATCTTGCAGGAACGTGCCCGGCGCAACGAGAAGATCGCGTTCATCTGGAACTCGGTCGTCACGGAAATCCATGGGCCGCAGGAAGTGACTGCGGTCACGCTGCGCAATGTGGTCACTGGCGAGACCTCGGTGCTACCCACGGATGGGGTCTTTATTTTCATCGGGCATACCCCCAACAGCCAGATCTTCCGCGGTCAGCTGGACATGGACGAGAATGGATACATCATCACGGACAAACGCACCCGCACCAACATCCCGGGTGTGTTTGCCGCCGGTGAAGTGGCCGATCCCATCTTCCGCCAGAATGTCACCTCGGCGGGTGAAGGAGCGCGTGCGGCCATTGAGGCCACCCGATGGCTGGCCGAGCTGGAAGCGAACGTGCCGGCATCGGTGGAGGATAAGGTGCACCAGCGGTGACAAAACAAGGGGCGGGGCAACGGCGTGCCTCGCTCTGTTCTTTTACCCCCAACATCGGTTCAGCGAGACAGGTGCATCGGCATAATCACGTGCACGAAGCGGTCGTCGCTCGTGCGGCGCAGCACCCCGGGGCTGGACGCTGAGATGGTGTCCAGAGCGACTTGCGCGCTGTCGATCACCGATAACACGTCGATAAGATACTTGGCGTTGAACGCGATCTGGATCGGCTCCCCTTCCACAATGGCATCCAGCTGGCCGACATTGTCGCCCAGCTGATTGCTGGTGGCTGCCAGGGTCACCCGTCCGGGCATCAGCTCGTCGCCGGCGGTAATCTCAAGCCGCACGATGTTGGCCGCATCGCGCGCGAAGAGGTGGGCGACGCGCGCTGCCTTCAGGAAGCTCTGCACATCCAGGATGGCGCGGTTGGTGTAGCTGGCCGGGATGATCTGACGATAGTCGGGGAAGCGCCCCTCGATGAGCTGCGAGACCAGATCGATGTTTTGCAGATGGAAGAGAATTTGATTGCGCGTCGGCGTGATGATAACTCCGATCGGCTCGGTCTGATCGGCGGAGATGCGGGCCAATTCCGCCAATGCGCGCGCCGGCACCAACACTTCCACTTTCTCCGGCACGCTTCTTTCGAGCGGGATGTGCTCGACCGAGAGTCGATACCCATCAGCCGCTGCCATCGTCAACCGGTCCCCTTCGAAGGTGGTCAACACCCCGGTCAGGATGGGGCGGCTCTCGTCGGTGGCAGCGGCGAACACGACCCGTGTGATCATCTGGCGCAGCGCATCCGGGGCGACCGTGACAAAGGGTGTGAGCTCTTCCGCGGTGAGCACAATGGGGAATTCTTGCGCATCGATGCCCTTGATGTTCGCTTCGAAGCGGGCGCAGCGCAGATGGAGCGTCTGCGTGCGCACCGACAGCTCCATATCGATGGGCTCGGGGGGCAACGAACTGACGAACTCGGTCAGCAGCCGGGCCGGCACGGTGATGGCCCCCTCTTCGGCGACCTTGGCACCTACCCAGCAGCTGATGCTGATTTCCAGGTTGGTCGCGGCGAGCTTCAGACGACCACCATCGGTGGCTAACAGCACGTTGGAGAGCACGGGCAGCGTGCTACGACTCGAGACCGCACGTCCTACGATGCCCAATCCGTGGGCCAGATTCTCTTGCAGACAAGAGAGTTTCACTCCAGGTCCTCCTTGGCCAGAGATAGGAACAGGCCGGAATGCACCGACCTCTCGGATGAACGATTAGAGGAGAATGTTCCGTCATCCATGGCGCTGCCTCGATTGCCAGAGAACGCCAGCTACCAGCAGGATGACCAATGCCACGCTGGCCGGCACCAGTCGGTTGTCCTCAGCAACCGGTGCGCCCGTTTGAGGCATCCCTGGCAGCGGAGTGGGTTCTGGTGGAGCGGATACGCCGGCTGCGGGAGCTGCCGCCTGAGCCATCACCAGGCTGATGCCATCCACATCGTAATTGCCCTCGGCGGTGTTGACCCACTTCTTCCACCCACGGATGAAAAGGGTCAACATCGGACTTTGCGCCCGGAGGGTGGTCGTATAGGTCTCGATGCGATATCCTCCTGGGGGTGGAGCGGTGCGCGGTTGTTCGTCCCACGGCAATTCGACCCATTCGATCTGGCGCGATCGCCAATCGTTTCCACCCGCATAGTCGATGCCGTATTGCAACCGGTAGCCGTAGTCAGAGGCTACGACCGACCCTTCGTCGGAGCGCACCAGGCCGTGAAGGGTCAGGATATAATCCGCGTTTGGCACAACCGGCACCGTCTGAAAAATGCCCACGTAGCGATCGCGTTCTTCGGCATCCTTGAGTGCCAGCAGCTGGGCGTGATTGCCGTCGTACAGGACAGGTCGCCAGGTGTCATCATGCCAGCTGGCACGCACCCCAGCAGTGGCAAACGGCTGCCAACCGATCGCAACCCCTTCCACGAATCCATCCTCGAAAGAGCCGTTGACAATGAGATTGTAAGGCTGTGCCAGGGATACCTGGGATACACTCCCCTGCTCACTCGGAGCAGAGGATGGCGCCCCTGAGGGGATGGATGGTGCGTCGTTCACAATGGCCGGCTGGACTCCCTGCGCTCCAGTCGCAGCTAAGGTGGGCGTGGGGATGCCTTGCGGTCGCTGTACCACGGAGGGCACATTCTGTGCGACAGCACTTGCTGAATAAGCGTGGGGTACTCCTTCCACGGCCAAGACGAGCAGAGACAAGAGAACCAGTATTGGCCACAACTGCCGTGGCCAATGCCCCCTGAACATCGTTTTCATCGGAGATCCTCCTTCATGCTTGAGGCCGCCGCACGGCAAACTTGATGGAGGTATTATCAGGGTGCCCATCATAACATGTCTTTTCGGATTTGACAAACACAGTGGAAAGGTGGTGAGAAAGCAGGGGCGCACGCCAACCGAAAACCATAACTGGTTGGCAGAGCGGCTGAGGCGCTTGGCGATGCGTCGTGTGCCCTTCTATTGGGCACGCGTGACTGGTCGGCGGCGCGACAAGCTTATCGCCTCGGCGAGCTCATCATAATATGGTTTGGCCATCGCGTCACCTGGTTCGATACGATGCGGGCGCGTTGCCCAATGCGCTGCAGCGGGGCATCGTCCTGGGTGTCATCGAGGAGACTGGCCATCCGGCGTAAGGGATGCCGTGGTGACCTCGGCGGCGGCAACCGGCTCGGCGCGCCGCCGCCTGGCACTGGCGAACTCGTCGATCTCATCCCGCTGCGACAGAATGCGCACAATGCGCCCATCTTGCATCTGGATCACGCGATCGACGTAGATGCAGAGGCGCAGGTCGTGCGTGACCATGATACCAGCACGCTGATGTCCGTGGATCAGGTCGGCGAAGGTCTCGACAACCTGATAGGCGCGCTCGGTGTCCAGGCTGGCGGTGGGCTCATCGGCCAGCACCAAAGTGGGGTTGTGGATCAGAGCGCGCGCAATAGCCACGCGCTGCTGCTCGCCACCGGAGAGCTGGCGCGGCAGGTTGTTGAGGCGGTGTCCTAGCCCCAGCCGGGTCAGCAGATCAACTGCCATATATCTGCATTCGCTCTTACATCCGCTGTTGAGGCGCATCATGAGCTCGACATTCTCGCGTGCCGTCAGATAGGGCATCAGATTGTTCGCCTGGAAGGTGAAGCCGATGCGCTGGCGACGAAAAGCGGTGCGTTGCGCATCGTTCATCTTGGCCAGGTCTTGACCACCAATGTAGATGTTGCCGTGCGTGGGGTAGAGCAATCCAGCCAGCATCGCGAGCAAGGTGGTCTTGCCCGAGCCGCTGGGGCCTACCAGGGCAACAAACTCGCCTTCCGCCACGGAGAATGAGACATCGTTGACAGCCACGACGGCATTCTCGCCGCTGCCATAGATTTTTGTGACGTTGCGCACTTCGAGTGCGATGCTCATTTTGATACGCTCCAATTCACTGCGCCAGTCCCAGCGCTGTCAATGGCTCGACGCTAACCGAGTAGCGAATGGAGAGCAAGCCTCCTAGCGGCCCGATCAGGAGCAAGGAGACCAGCGCAATGAATACCGTCTGGGGCGCGAAGACAATCGGGATGCCCACCGGCAGTATCAATGCCAGGCTCAACGTGATGACGGTCCCGATGAAGACACCGAACGCCGTCACCGAGGTAATTTGCACCAAGGAAGCGGCGATGATGGTGCGATTGGGCGTTCCGATCGCCTTCAGCACGCCGATCTGCCCCACCTTTTGCAGTGCTTGGATTTGAAAGAAGCCGCCCAGCACCAGCACGCCGATCACCAGGGCGAAATAGCGTTGGGTGTCCAACGTGCCCTTTTGGGCGCTGTAACCTGGGGTGTTTTCATAGGCGGTGCGAATGTCCACCACCTGAATCTTTTTCACCTGGCTCTCCAGCCGTCGCTTCATGAGTTCGCGGAACGCGCGTGCTTCAGCCGGGTCTGCTGGCAGATCGAGCTGGATGGCAATGATGTTCGACGAAATATCACTACTTGGGCGGTCCTCGACCACGGGTTTGGGCTTGATTTGATCGCCGGTGAGCAGCGGTACGATGATGGAAGGCTGGATGGCATACTGCTGACTGGTGGTGATGCCCACCACGCGCAGGGTGTAGAACTCCTCACGGGTGCCCTGTAGGGAGCGAATGGTGAACTCGTCACCTACCGAGAGACCGGCGCGGCGCGCCACCAAGCTGTCGATGATGGCCTCTTTGCCCCGTCGGTTTTGCAGCTGGCGCCCGAAGCGCACGGGCGGTTCTCCTGGCCGACCCGGCTCGACCTGAATGAGCGAGACATCCAGTGGCTTGCGCGGCTGCCCCTGCGGAGTGGTGCCGGACAGGATGATCGACACGCGGCTGAACTCGATGGGCCCGGCCGACTTGACCCCGGGCACACGTTCGATGTTTTGCAGGATGCCACGCGGGAGACGGCTGGCGGCAATGAGCAGCTGGGCGTCCGCCTGGTAGGCGATCAGGTCGGCATCCAAATTGCTGAGGTACTCGATGTTGCCGCGTCCCAATCCTTCAGCCAGCCCGGCGATGAACAGCACCAATGCGGTCAGCAACGCCACCAGCAGGCTGACCAACAAGAAACGTCCGCGATTGCGCCACGTTTCCTTGAGAGCGAGGTATGCACCCACCTGAACCCTATCTCCCTTAGTAAGTCAGGATGATCTCAGAATCTAACAAGACCTATTATACCCGAGTCGGCTGATGCATCCAAAATGGAGCGCACACCCGTCACATCCGTAGTTTGTCATGCCGGCTCAATCGCGGCGCGCGACGAAGATCATCTGCTCGCTGTGGCTCTCGAAGGGGGCCAAGTGATAAGAGCCATAGAGCGCTTCCAAACCGAACCCGGCCAGACGCAACAACAGCTCCATCTCGAAGCGAAAGACGAAGCGCAGGCGGAAGGGGAAGAGGGTGCGCCGCACATTGCCATCCGGCGCGGCCTCGTCGATGATAAAGGTCACGTGTTGCATCTGGTTGGCCATGTCCAGACGCTGGCGGATGAAGCGCAGGACGGTGCAGCCCGTTTGCGGGTCGCGCACAGGATCATCGCCCAATAAGTGCCCGTCCGTCTCAGCGAGTGTCTGCACGTCGGGATGGGTGAGATCAACGACCAACCGCCCGCCGGAGTGCAGGTGGCGGTGGATGCATCCCAGGCATGCTAGTTGTTCCTGGGTATCGTGGCAATGCATAAACGTGTTGGCGGAAAGGATCGCCAGCGCAAAGCGCTCTCCCAAATCGAAATGGCGCAGATCACCCTGCGCCAAGGTCACGCATCCGGTCAGGCCAGCCGCGCGGAGGCGTTCCCGCGCACGGGCGAGCATCTCCGCTGAGCTGTCCAGCCCGACGATGCGATGCCCTGCACGTGCCAGGGGCAGCAGCAGGCGACCGGTGCCACAACCCAGCTCGAGGATGGTGCCATCTGCCGCCTGGGCGAAGTCGAGATACATGGCGATGTCCTCGTCGCGTTGGGCGTAGAAGAGGTCATAGAAACGGGCGAACGCGTCGTAATCGTCTTCCGGTGGGGGAGGTGTCTCCATTTACACTTTCCTCTTGACATATGTTCCGACTCAGCTGGCGAGCCATTGGCGCAGCAACGTTTGAGCGCGTTCCAAAGCTTCGGTGAGGCGATCGGCGTCGCAACCGCCTTGTGCCATGGTGGGGCTGCCGCCTCCGCTGCCACCCACCGCGCGGCAGACCTCCTGCAACAGGGCGCGCATGTCGCCGGTGACATTCTCAGCACGGGCGAAGAGCAGCTGTCCCTTGCCGCGGCCTGGGGCATCGCCCTCACCGCCTGGCGCCAACCCGAATAGAACCACGCTGCCCGGATGGGCGGTGATGCGTGACGCCAGCTGGCGCACCTCCTGCGGGGCACGTCCGGTGAACCGTTGGGCGATGACGCGTACCGTGCCTATCTGTGGTGCCTGGGACATCAACGCCGCCGCCTCGTGTTCGATCAGTACCCCCTGCAGCTGCTCGCGCGCTTTGCGCTCGCGGCGTGCCTCGTCTTGCAACCGCTGCACCACTTCGGGAAGTTCCTCGACCGCGACCGTGAGCTGGCGCGCCATCCGACTGGTCAAGGCGTGTAAAGCTGTGTAATGCTGCAAAGCTCGCCCACCGCACAGGAAGGTCAGTCGCGTCTCCGCGCCGCGCCGCTCGATATGGGTCACCTTGATCATGCCCACGGCGCCGGTGCGCGCCACGTGAGTGCCTCCACACGCCGACCAGTCAAAACCCTCGATGTGCACGATGCGGATGTGGTCATGCACGGCAGGGGGCTTGCGCAGTGGCAATTGCCGTGCTTCCGCGGCGTCCACCCACTGCCAGCTGACCGGCCGATCCTCAAAGACGATCTGATTGGCCAGCGCCTCGCCACGCGCGATCTCCTCCTCGCCCAGGTCGTTGCGGTTCAGGTCGATCGTGCTGTAGCTCTGGCTGAGATGGAAGCCCACCGTGTCTGCCTGGAAGAGCTGGACAAACGCCTGGGAGAGGATGTGTTGGCCGGTGTGCTGCTGCATGTGGTCAAAACGGCGTGGCCAGTCCACCACGCCCTCCAGCTCACCCTCCGGCAAAGGGCTGTCTGCAGCCAGCATGTGCACAACCGCACCGTCGGCGCGTTCGACCACTTCCAAGACGGGGTGGCCGGCCAGGGTGCCGGTGTCGTGGGGTTGGCCGCCGCCGGTGGGATAAAAGGCGGTGCGGTCGAGCACTATCGCCAGACGGTCACCTGTCGGTTGTGCCTCCACGAGGCGCGCGCGAAAGTGGGTGCAATAGGGATCAGCGTAATACAGGCGTTCCGTCATGTTTCATCACCTCTCGCAATACCTGGGTGGCGTAGCTGCCCGGGGGCAGGCGGAACTCCAATCGCAAGCCATCCTCCCAATCCACCTGGATGTCGGCCAGCGGCACACGGTAGGGACGCCGCGCACCTTTGAATTTGATGCCAGGTAGCCGGAACTCCTCCAATGCGAGCCCTGTCTCGGCGAGCATGGCGCGTTCCCGTTCGCCAGGTGCTCCTTCTGCCAGCAGACACTTGGGGCCGAACAGTGCACCGGATGGGCTGATCTCGAAGCGGTCGGCGCGGGGCTGTTCCCGGGCCACATCCTGCACGATGAACGCCGCTCCGCTGGCGTGGATGAACGCCACATCGCCCATCTCCAATCGGTCCAATGTGCGGATGCGTTGTGCCAGCAGGCGGTTGAACAGGTAGGATTGATAGGCAGACAGGGCCAGGCGGCGCAAGGGATGGGGCACCGCACGCAGGGCCGCCTGCACATCCCCGCTCGCTCTGACCAGCGCTTCCAGCACACGACGCTCATCGCGCAGGCGGGATGGCCATTGGCGCAGTGCCTCGGCGTAAGATCCTGCCTCGACCAGGGCGCGCGCTGCTTGGAGATCGGGGCCCTCGTCCGGCAGTGGATGGCCCAGGTAGGCGTGGATGAAGGCAAGCGCATTACCGTGCAACAATGCCCATCCCAGCAGGTGGGTGTTATCCCGTCGGCCAAAACGTTGCTCGCCGAAGTAGTTAGGCACACCGCGGCGCGTCAGCTCCGTCAGCACCGCTTCGGCGATGGGGAGTGCCGCGCGCGAGACGTCACGGATGCGCAGGACAAAACGGTTGCCCGCCAAGTGCCCCAGCTTGAGCTTGTTGCGATGGCGCGCAACCTGCAGAATGCGCACTCCATCCAGCTGGAGCGCCGCCGCACGCTCAGGGGGCACGCCGTCCACGGAGATCCATTGGCGCGCCACCGCGCGTGCATCCTTCAGGCCAGCATAGCCGATTGCCTGCTGGGGCACGCCGAGAGCGCGCGCAAGGCGTGCGACGAGTTCCAGCGTGCTGATGCCCCGCTTTTCGACAAAGAGGTAACCGTGTTGGCCCTCGCCGCAGGGCTTGTAGAGGGGGATTTCCTCGACGATGAAATCGTCCAGCTGCACCCGGATCCGACCGCCGGTGCCGGGATAGTCCTCGGTTAAATAGGGCAGTGGTTGTGCGATTCCCACCGGTTGATCCATGCGCGTGTGCGTTCCATTCAAAACAACGGTGCCACTCACTCGAACAGGCGCGCGATCTCATCGCGCGCGAAGATGGGCAGGGGTTTGGGCCCTTCATCTGTCAGGAGGGTGCATCCCTGCTCGCGTGCGACGGCACGTCCGATGACGGCGGTCGGAATTCCTTCGGCCGCCAGGGCGCGGAGGATGTTGTGGGTGTCCTCAGGTGGACAGGCGATCAACAGCGCGCCGGAAGCGATCACCCCCAACACATCCAGGCCAAAATACGCGCACAGGCGTTGTGTTTCAGGAAAGACCGGGATTGCCGCCAGGTCGATTTGCAGGCCGATATCCGCCACGCGCGCCAGCTCCCACAGGCCGCTGGCCAGGCCGCCCTCAGTCGGGTCGTGCATGGCGTGTACCCGGCCTGCTGCGCGCGCCAGTTGGGCATCGCGCACCACGCTGATGCCGGGATCGTGGAGAAAGGCGCGACAGCGCTCCAGCAGCGCCGCGTCGACAGCACCGCGCAATTCCGCTTCCTTCTCGCGCACGATAAGGGCAGTGGCTTCCAC
>JBMFPH010000014.1:0-31626 GCA_049969215.1 Anaerolineae bacterium
CGCCACAGCTCTGTCTCATGGTCCTTGGTGGGAGTCCTGGCGCGATCACTGCGACGCGATACGTGTGCGGAGCAGGAGATTTTTGTCTTCAGTGGGCGTCGCTGAGACATTCCGTGCGATGAAGCGTTCAAGGCGCTGCTCCTCAATGGTTAATGTCCCATTGTTACATCCAATTCAGTCTTGTGCAGTGACAAGGAGGCGTGGAAGCGATGAAAACGGGTGCAAAAGGTGGCAACCTGAGGATCCTCTCCGATGAGGAGATGGTGCGCATCCATCAAGCTGCCCTGGAGCTCTTGTGGAATCCAGGTTTTTTCAGCGAGTCCGATCTCTTCCTCGATATCTTCGAGAAAGGTGGTGCACGGGTTGATCGCGATGCACGCATCATCCAGGTGCCCGCCGAGATGGTAGAAGCTGCTATCGCTTCAGCACCCAGCTCTTTCGTCCTCTATGGGCGGTTCGACCCTGGCATGGATATGTTGTTAGAACCCGGGCGTGTTTATTACGGTATGGGGGGTACATCCGAACCCTTGTTCTGGGATTATGATTTGTGGCAGGCACGCCAACCCACCAAGCAAGATATGATCACCAGCACGCGCATCGGGCACGCGCTGCCCAACATTGATTTCGTGCAAACCCTGTGCATGTCGGGCGACTATCCGACCGATGTTATCTTCTTCCATGATTTCGATGCCATTTTCCGTAATACCACCAAGCCGAGCGTGATCAACATTTTGGAAAGACCGTTCACGGTGCGCTTGCTGGAGATGACCGCCGCCGCGTCTGGGGGGGAAAGCGCCTTGCGCGAAAGACCCAGCGTCCTTGGCATTGTCACACCGGTCTCTCCGCTCAAAGTTGCCATCATGAACGAGGGAATCGTGGATGCCATTCAAGCGGGTGTCCCTATCCTCTACTCGCCTGGGCCATTAATGGGTGCTACCGGCCCGGCGACGGTAGCGGGCACAACCGCATTGACTATTGCTGAGGTGTTATTCGGGGTGGTATTAACCCAATTGATCAAGCCCGGTGCACCGGTGGTACTCAAACCGGATACGGATGTCTTCGACATGAGGACCACCCAATGCACCTATGGCAGTCCGGAGCAAAGCTTGGGCAAGCTGGCCGTGACCCAGCTGGCCCGACACTATAATCTGCCCATCTACGGACTCGGTGGTGGGGTGGAGGCGAAGGTGCCGGATGCCGAGGCAGCTGCCGAAGCGATGATGAACATGTTGCTCAACGCTTTAGCGGGCATGACAATGTCCCAGAGCCTGGGCACCATGTCGTGGGGTCAGTACGGTTGCCAGGAGATGGTGGTCATCTGTGATGAGCTGGTGCATATGATCAAGCGCATCCTGAAGGGCATCACCGTCACCGAGGATACTCTGGCCGTTGATCTCATCCGTGAAGTGGGGCAGGGAGGCAGTTTTCTGCAACACGATCATACAGTGCGCCATTTTCGTGAGGAACTCTTTTTCCCCGTGCTTTTCCGCCGCCAGACCATTGAGCAATGGCTGAAAAGTGGAGGGAAAATGATCCACGAGGTCGCGCATGAGCGGGTGCAGGAGATTCTGGCCGACGCCGGCCCTGTGCCCCTGCCTCCGGAGGTGGATGCCGAGCTGGAACGTGCACTGAACAAGGCGGTTCGCGAGACGGAGCGAGAACATCGTTCATCGTAGATGAGGGTAGGGACAATGCAACTCAGCTGTTTGCCAGTCTCATTCTTTTCCGATATCATCGCCGGTCGCATGACAGTTGCGGAGTGGGCGCGAATGGGCGCTTCACTGGGCTTAGATGGCATCGATCTGAGCATTCTGTTCGTGCCGGATCGCTCCCCGCAGGCAGTAGCGGCAATGCGCCGTGACATCGAAGCAGCGGGTATCCGTGTGGTTATGGTGACCAGCTACCCTGATTTCACCCACCCCGACCCTGCCCAACGCGCGCGGGAATTGCAACTGGAGGAAGAGGTCTTCCGTGTCGCCGCCGACCTAGGCGCTAAGTATGTGCGCGTCACCGATGGTCAGGCACATCCCCAGACCGGACGCGAAGAGGGAATTGCATGGGCGGTAGAAGGATTAAGCCGCCTGGTCGAAAGGGTGCGCGATAGCGGGGTCATCCCTGTGTTTGAGAACCACGCTAAGCCGGGCGCCTGGCAGTATACCGATTTTTCTCAATTGCCTGATATCTTTCTGGAGATTGTGCGCCAGACCGAAGGGATAGGGTTGGGTATCAACTTCGACACGGGCAATGCCGCAGCCTATGCAGATGATCCGCTCGCGCTGCTACAAGCAGTGATGCCGCGTGTGGTCACTGTCCACGCTGCCGACACCGCGGTGAAGGGCGAGCTGCGCCATGTCTTGCTTGGCACAGGCGTCACACCGTTCCCAGAACTGTTTGAATACCTGGTGCGTTCCGGCTGGGACGGCTGGATTTGTATGGAAGAAGCTTCCTACCAGGGGCGTGTAGGGGTGGAGAAGGCAGCCCGCTTTGTGCGCCAGACATGGGAAGAAGCCAAACAACGTGTGGCGAGGAGTTAGTCGTTGCTTCTGGGCGACCCGCTGTTCGAACGTGGGGACGCTTGAGCTGTGGGTGGGCATTGCCAGCGAGAGGCGAGGCCGGCACGGCGCATCTCGGCAAATGTGCTGAGGATGCCACACCCATAGCACTGGTAGCGGCAATCCGCTTTGGTCTCGCCGCGTAGCGCTGCTTGCCAGTCCGCCCAGAGCCAGGCGCGTGACACTCCCGTCTGGATATGATCCCAGGGGAAAACTTCATCCGCTTCGCGCGGCCGTGTGGCATACCAATGCATGTCCAAGCCATAGGCGCGAAAAGCGGCATCCCAAATCTCGGGTTTGAAGTGTTCGTGCCATGCGTCGAAGCGACAGCCATTTTGCCATGCCGTCAAGATCGCTTGGCCGACTCGCCGATCGCCGCGCGTCAGGGCGGCTTCGAGCAGCGACTCTTGGGGGTCGTTCCAGTTATAGATGACCCCCCGGCTACGGCGGAAAGCTCGGCGTAGCAGCTCCTGTTTGTGACGGATGAGCTCTGGGGGATCGAGTGCGGCCCATTGGAAAGGGGTATGCGGCTGAGGGACAAACGTGCTGACACTCACGCGCACCTGCGCCCTGTTGTGGTGATGCCTTCGTCCGACATCTAGCACCGCTTCGGCCAGATGGGCGATGGCGAGCACATCCTCTTCGGTTTCGGTGGGCTGCCCGATCATGAAGTACAGCTTGATCTGCCGCCAACCACGGCTGTAAACCACATCGGCCAGGGCAAGCAGCTCTGCAGATGGGATCGGTTTGTTAATCACCTCGCGTAAGCGGTCGCTGGCCGCTTCCGGGGCAAAGGTGAAGCCGGTGCGCCGTCCGCGTGTCAATAGATCAACCATCTCCACTGTAACGCTTTCCACGCGCGAGCTGGGCAATGAGAGTGAGACACACTGCTCGCGCGTACTGTCCAACAATGTGCGGACGAGCGTTTCAATGGCACTGTAATCCGTGCTTGACAGGCTGAGCAGGCCTATCTCACCGTGGCCGGTGTGTCGGACGATCCCCTGCACCGCCTCAACGATCTCCTCAACGGGACGCTCGCGCACGGGACGATAGACCATACCAGCTTGGCAAAATCGACAGCCGCGCGTGCAGCCGCGCTGTATTTCCACTGCAGCGCGATCGAACACAATGTCCAAATAAGGTACAACCGGTCGTGTGACCGGCTTGGGCAGGATCGGGACAATCCGTTTGACAATCGTGCGTGGTACCTCCGCGTTGACCGGCTCAATCGCCTCCAACCGCCCATCCAGTGTATAGCGTGGGCGATAGAAGCGTGGCACGTATACACCGGGGATCTGTGCGAAGCGGCGCAACTGTGTCTCGCGATCCGCGTTTCGCACCTCGCGAAATGCATCCACAATTTCCAGGATAACTTCTTCGCCTTCGCCGATGACGAAGAAGTCGATGAAGTCGGCCATGGGTTCCGGGTTGTACGTAGCACATCCTCCTGCCATCACCAGCGGATGACGTGCATCGCGTGCAGCGCTCAAAACCGGCAGCCCGCCCAGCTCGAGCAGTGTCAACGTGTTGGTGTATAGCTGCGGATAAGGCAAACTGATACCGATCAGGTCGAAGTCGCTGAGCCCATGGCGAGTCTCCAGGGAGTATAGGGGGAGTCCTGCCTGGCGTAGGGCGTGCTCCATGTCCGGCCAGGGCGTATAGACCCGTTCGGCCAAGACATCCGCGCGACAGTTGAGAACATCGTACAGAATAGTCAGGCCCAAATTGCTCATCCCCAGCTCATAGATATCCGGGAACGCCAAAGCCACCTTGATATCCACCTGCTGCCAGTCCTTGATGATACTGTTATACTCACCTCCCGAGTAACGGGCGGGTTTCTCAACCTTCGGGAGGATCGCATCCAGATCACACGCTTGCACGATCATGGGCTTCAATACCAATTAGATTTGCTTGCTCAACTAATCCGAATCATAGCACAGGCATTGCGCGATGCCAATCGGGCAGGAGATGTATCAAGGCAGGTACAAGCTGGGGTCTACCAGGTCGCTGCCCAGGCGAATTTCAAAGTGAAGGTGGGGGCCGGTCGAGAAACCGGTATTGCCCATAAGCCCCAACAACGCGCCCCCTGATACCGATTGACCACTCGAAACGCTGGGAGGCTGCCGAAGGTGAGCATAAAGAGTTTGATAATTGCCGTGATCTAGCACCACCATGTAGCCATAGCCGCGATCGCTCCAGCCGGCAAAGCGCACGATACCCGCTGCCACAGCGCGTACCGGCACACCCTCATCGTTGGCGATGTCCAGACCCTTGTGGCAGAACCAATAGCTCTGGGTGATGGTACCGTCTGTGGGGCGCTGGTTGAGGGTGGGCGGGGCTGATACGGGAACCCCTTCACCAGCATAGCTGCGAAACGTCTCGGCGCTCACCTGGCCACAGCCGAATTGGAGCGCCTCGGCAATGCCGTAGAAGATGGTATACAGATTGCGACCCAGAATGAAAGCTGCCCCGATTACCACCATGGCGATCAGTGCGATCAGCAGTGCATATTCCACCAGTCCTTGACCATGACCTTTGTTCATTGCAGCCTCATTTCGGATTGCGCATCAGTTTCATACACGATCACAATCGAAATGTTTGCTCTGCAGGACACAAAGTCCCGTCGTTTGCCCCCATCCAGATTGCTGCAGTGGCTCTGGGACTCTGGCAGATGCACATATGTCAAGTACATCCTACCAGGGTTTGAGCATTTGTCCAAATTTCTATCTTCGGCCCGAACAGTTTTTATAGTACGATTGACAAAGCCCATATATGTGTTATCCTTGGGGGCTGGGATCAGAGCAAGAGACGGATCGTGCATAGTGGTGGTTCTCCAAACGCAAGGGATAGACAATATTAGCATCCGAGTGTTCCCTCACTTCTGTGCATTCTCCCAGGACGATGGGGACAGTGATGCCGAGACATCGCATCGCTCATGGTACGCATAGGCAACCTGATCAGAGGCTATTGGTGCTCCCCCTGCTCTTCCTGGCGAGCGTTGTGGTATGCTGTGTTATCGGAGTGGTCAGCGGCTTCATCATCGGTGAGTTAAGAGGCAAAATCTCTTCGCGCAATGAGCCACATGCCGCGCAACGCGAGCCAGTGGTGCACACCATAACCGAATTACCGGCTGGCTGGAGACGTGCTCCGACTCCGACAAAGGTGACGCAGGAGGCAACCGCCGTACCGACCCCCCTCACGCAACCAACTGATCGCCAAACGGCAGGCGAGCTGACAAGACCGCCGCAGGTCGAGCCACGCACCGACATGAACCAGGCAGCTGCTACCGGGAGCTTGGAAGCGTCACGGGTGACCACGGCGCCGCTGATGGGACTGCCGGCCGATCAACCGAAGGTGCCTGCCACGCGCCTCGTGATTCCCAAGCTGGGGGTGGACGCATCGGTGGTGATGGTTGCGCTGCGCGACGGCACCTGGCAGGTAGATCAGCTGACTCATGAACTTGGGCATTTGCAAGGCACTGCCAGTCCTGGCGATCCCAGCAATATTGCGATTGCCGGGCATGTGACGTTAGCGCGAGGAGAAGACGGTCCGTTTCGCTATCTCTCGCAACTCCACCAGGGTGATGAGGTGTTGGTATTCGCCGGAGAGCAGCCATACCGCTATGTGATCAAGGAGGTACGAGTTGTGTCACCGGAAGACGTTCAGGTGACTTTTCCGACTGCTGAGCCAACCTTGACCCTGATCACCTGCGCCAACTGGAATCGCGAACGCCGCGTTTATGACGACCGTGTTATTGCTGTGGCCAAGCTGGCGCAGTAAGAAAAATTGCCGTCCGAGATAGGCAGCGCTAAGATGGGTGACCGATTTTTCCTATTCTGGCAAACACCTTCACGGGAGCGACCAACAATATGGAAATGCAACCAGTTCGCACGTCCATGTACGATCAGCTGCGTGTGAGTATCTATGCCGATAATGAGTCGCTCGGCTTTGCCGCAGCACAGGAGGCAGCGGCGGTTATTACTCAGGCAGTCGCTGAAAGGGGTGTTGCAAATATCATCCTGGCTACCGGCAACTCGCAGCTGACTTTCTTGCACGCCTTACGCAGACTACCTGGTATTCCGTGGTCAGCGGTGAACGTCTTCCATATGGACGAGTATCTGCACCTGAAGCCGGGCCATCCGGCGAGCTTTCCTCTATTCCTGCGACGACATCTGTTGGATCATGTACCGATAGGGTACTTCTTCCCGGTGCCCGGGCATGCTGAGGATGTCGAGGCAGCATGCCGCGGCTACGAATTATTGTTGCGTGCGCACCCGGCGGATTTGTGTTGTCTGGGAATCGGGGAGAACGGCCACTTGGCCTTCAACGATCCCCCCGTAGCGGACTTTGACGATCCGGTGTGGGTCAAGGTAGTTGCGCTCGAGGAAGCAAGTCGGCGCCAACAGGTCGGCGAAGGGCATTTTGGGAGCCTGGAGGAAGTCCCTACCCATGCAATTACCCTGACGATACCCGCGTTGCGCAGTGCCAGACGGATGCTGTGCATCGTGCCCGAACGACGCAAAGCAGCCGCGGTGCGCCGTGCCCTGTTAGAGCCTATCAGCCCGGCATGCCCGGCTTCTATTCTGCGTCGCACGCCCTATGCACATCTATACCTGGATCGCAATGCAGCGGCGGAGATCCACTTGCCCTAGTTGGGCAGCAGCTCACCCACATAAGGTGTTCTCTGCTGCTAGATCGCGCTAAGTTCGGCTATTTGCCAAGCACGTAACTCGCGACGCAGTACCAGCTTGAAGGTGGGAGGCGCGATGAAGCGCCCATCAGGTCCACTCTGTATACCCTGAACGAAGCGGGCAGCTTGAGCTCCAAGGTGAGCTGGGCGATGATCTTCTCCTTCAATGCTGCAGGAAGGTTGCCGTACACCAAGCTGATGTGTGGCAGGAATGCCCCATCTCGCTCACGATCGAAGATCGTGCAGGCCGTTCGACGGGCATCCATCAGCGGAGGTGTGCGCTCGATCTCCAGGAACAATGCCCTGAAGAATTCATCGCGATGACTCAATCTTCTCACGACGACCTCAAATGCGCCTAACTGTGACGCCAGCTGGACAGCGCGATTGGCAGCATCTTTGTGTTGCATTACGATCCCGCTGAGCAAGGTCAGGTGTGGCTCGAAACGGGGCGTGCCAAGCTGCTGACTCAGACGTGCAATGATGCACGATAGAAGACGGCGCCACTCCTCATCGGGTATCAACCACAATGAAAGATCGGCCACGTGCTATCCCTTCCGAAAATGCTTCAGAGGATAACCCAAGTTGGCACGGATGGACATTCGTCTTGGTTTATGGTAAACTACAAACAGTGTGAGGGCGCAAACATTAACATGCCAATGAAGATACTGTGCCGTACTCTTTTCCAACACTATATGGCATTTCGCCTCTGGTGGCGCTGTCGGAACAATCCACAGATGGCACAGCGGATCGTCCATCTGACTCTGCTTATGCAAGAAGGGTCAGACGTGCTGTTGGGACGTCTGAGATAGTTGGAGCGGACACAATCCCGCACAGCAAGCAGAAGATAAGGGGTTCAAACCGGACAGAAGCCGCGTTGAGTCTATTCGTTCTCGGAGAGATTAGCGTCTCAGACTCTCCCACAGCTCTGTGAACTGTGCCAGCTGCTCCGGTTGTGCTAACATGTACCATTTGGATGCGGGCAGTTCCGGCTCCTCTTGGCTCAATCCTTCGAGGATGCGCAGTGCCTCCTGTCCGTCCACTGTAGCAGGGTCTTGGCTACGGCGGCGCAGCTGTAAGCGGACAGTGCCCACAGCGACGTGAAGCGGTTCAATCCCCTGCTCGCCCGGTAGGGTATGAAGCGCATGTGGCATGATTAAAACCTCCAAATCTGATCTCCCGATCTCCTCCACTACCAATTGAAGAGCTTCTTCCATTGTACGCGCCGGGATCATGTGCAAATGGCGCGCCACGTCGGGGTGTTCGGCTCCCACGATGATCACCTTATGGTGGAGAAGCACCTGGGCCAAAAAGTAGGCGCGCTGGGCACCGGCAGGGTAGCCAGTCCGGCGCAGCTCCGCTAATAACGTGCCCATATCCTTGGCCGAACGCATGATCTCGTAGAAACGTTGCTCCCCACTGCCGCGGCCGACACCTTCTGGGCAAGGGGCGGGTACAATGATACAGCCTCCGTGCTTCAGCACCGGTTTCGGTGCGCGGAACACATACGTGGCAGCGCGGGAAGCTTGATAGAGATTCACGTCCTTGGGATGGCCGACGCCAGCGATCACGAGGTCATATTGCCGGTCCACCGGCACCTCATACAGGTCACGCGCCAATGCGACCAGTTCGCGAAAAGATTGCTCGGGGTCTCCTGCACGCACCGCGACAATGCGTTCCTGGTTGTCGAGCGCCACATTGAGGATGAAACGCAGTCCCGCCCGCTGGGCGATTTCGCGCAACGTCTGGTGAAAGGGGTTCCCCTCGATACGTCCCAATCGCGTGTTAGGATGGTCGGTCAGTCGGATGCCGTGCGTGTAGGCAATTGTAGGTTCACCGGCGGTGCCAATGGCCACCGTCTTGGGTCCGCCGGAGTAGCCAGCGTAGAGATGGGGTTCTACCACACCAGTTGCGATGACTAGGTCTGCCTCTGTGACCAGTCGATTGATCCAAACAGGTGCGCCGGACGCGGTTGTGCCCAGGTATGCCAGCTGTGCCCCATCCTGCGGGGTGTGATCCACCACGCGGTAACGGCCCACAACGGAGGCACCGAGCTTGGCAGTCTTCTCGGCAGGTGTACTGGGGCGGTGTAATCCGGTGCCGCACAACAGGGTGATGTCCTCATCGCGCACTCCGGCTGCACGCAGCTCCTCGAGGATGGCAGGCACCAGGAGTACATCCGGGCACGCGCGTGTCGCATCGGTAAACACCAGGCAAACCCGATCGCCCGGTTTCGCCATCTGGCGTAGTGGCATGCTACCAGTCGGATTGGCTAAAGCTTGCCGGATGCCGTTGGCAGGCGCTGTCAGCGGGGGCATCTCCTGCGATTGCAAAAGTGTGCCTCGCATAGAAGGCAGCAGGGCAAATTCGATCTGTCCCTGGCCAAATGGAATGTGGTAAATGGACTTGCCTCTCGTCGCAGCCATTATCTCATCTCAAATGAGCAGAACCGTTCAGCCGATCTACCACAGAGGCTGCACACGATCCCAGATGACATGGGCGATCTCTTCTTTGCTCATCAGCGGCAGTGGTTCGACCGTGCCGTCCGCCCAGAGTAGCGTGACCCGATTGGTGTCCACCCCAAAGCCGGCGTCCGGTGCACTCACATCATTCGCTACGATGAGGTCGAGGCGTTTCTGGCGCAATTTAGCTTGGGCATTGGCCAACAGGTCGGCGGTCTCGGCAGCAAACCCAACCACCACACGTGGTCCGTGCCCCGCCGCGCGCAGATCGGCCACTTCTCCCAAGATATCCGGCGTCCGTGTCAGCTCCAAGGTCAAACGTTCCTCTGCCTTCTTGATCTTTTGCGAACTGACCTGAACCGGTCGGTAATCCGCCACGGCGGCAGCCATCACCAGCGCATCGGCACCTTCCAGCGCTGCCAGAACGGCGTCACGCATTTCTGACGCCGACTCGACCCGCGCCAGGTGCACCCCGTAGGGATCGGGCAGGGCAGTTGGCGCCGTGACCAGTACAACCTGCGCACCGCGGTCGCGCGCTGCGATCGCCAGTGCATAGCCCATCTTGCCACTGGAGCGATTGCCAATGAAGCGCACCGGGTCGATCGCCTCGCGTGTGCCCCCTGCCGACACCACCACACGCCGTCCTGCTAAGTCGCCATTGCGTGCCAGCACCAACCGCGTTGCGGCGATGATGTCCTCGGGCTCGCTCATACGCCCTACCCCCGATGCTCCGGAAGCTAAGTGGCCGGTTGCTGGTCCAACCTGTACCACCCCCCGCGCTCGCAATGCTGCCAGGTTAGCTTGTGTAGCGGGATTCTCCCACATATGGCTTTCCATAGCGGGTGCGATCACCAATGGCGCCGTCGCTGCCAACACCACAGCAGTTACCAGGTTGTCGGCGATGCCATGAGCCAATTTGGCCAGCGTGTTAGCAGTGGCGGGGGCGATGATCACCAAGTCGGCACTCCTGGCCAACGCAATGTGGGGGATCAGCACGTCACCGGCACGGGCCCGCGTGCCGGTGTCCGCGGGCAGTGCGAACATATCGTGGTACGCGCGACGTCGCGTCACCGACTCAAAACTCAGCGGCGTCACGAAGCGCATGGCCGACTCGCTCAGCACCACATCCACCGCAGCGCCTGCCTGGGTCAGGCGGCTGGCGAGTGCCACCGCCTTGTATGCCGCGACACCGCCAGTTACGCCCAACAGGATATGTTTGCCCTCCAACAATCGATCAGCCATGATATGCCTGCCCCGTTAAGCTGACCCAGGTCGGTTCATCTCCCACAAGATGCGCAAGCCGTGCAACGTCAGCCAAGGATCGACCGTCTGGATCACGTTTGTCTCGCGCGCGATGATTTCCACAAGCCCTCCAGTGCCGATCACGCGCATGTCGTCACCCAACTCCTTACGAAAGCGTGCTACCATACCTTCTACCAGCCCCACATAGCCGAAGATCAGCCCCGATTGCATCGAGTGCACCGTGTTGCGACCGATCGGGCCGGGTGGACGCACCAGGTCGATGCGCGGTAACTTCGCGGTGCGGCTGAAGAGCGCTTCCGCTGCGATGCCGATGCCCGGCGCGATGGCACCGCCCAGGTACTCGCCCGTGCGTGAGATGGCATCGAAGGTTGTCGCTGTGCCGAAGTCCACCACACATGCCGGAGCGCCATACAATTGATATACCGCCACCGCATCCACGATACGATCGGCACCCACCTCACGTGGGTTATCGTAGCCGATCTTGACCCCCGTTTTGACGCTGGCATCGACGATGAGCGGTGCATGACTCAGGTAGGCGCGACACGCTTCGTCCAAGACGCCTGTGAGGGGCGGTACAACGCTACACATACAAATGCCATCTACGTCTTGTGGTGCAAAGCCGGCGTGACGCAACAGGCTGACCATCAGAATGCCGTATTCATCCGGCATCTTGTGGTGATCCGTGCGTACGCGCCAGTGACCACGCAGTGTCTCACCATCGTATAATCCCAACGTGATGTTCGTATTACCCAGATCGACACAAAAGAGCACTGGACTACCTCCTGTACTGAATCTACCACATCTGCTTCTAAATAACGAACCCCGTTCGCAGGGCAACGGGGTTCGACAAGGTGATCCGGTGGTCAGGATGTGCGAGTTACATCTTCGCCTTGACGCTGCCCGTCTCAATACGTTTCCAGGCGGCCACAACTGCCACCACCAGGATGATGGCGATAATGACCTCAGGTAGCGCGTTGGTTACAAGGATGGGCGGCATTAGCTCCCACGGCACATAATTGAGCAAACCGGCCAGCCCCAGCACCAAGATCGTGTTGGTGAGCGTGCCCACGATTGCAGCAACCACGAGCGCCAGATACTCATTGTTCTTCTTAAGCGCCGCATAGGCGAAATACGAGGTAATGCCGATGATGATGCGCGGCACAATCGCCACCAGTGGGTTCTTGAACAACGGGATGGTGGCCAGCGCGAAGCTCGACAAGCCGAACAGCAAACCGATGATCGCACCGACCAGCCAACCTTCCATCACAGCACCGATGATCACCGGCACGTGCATGATAGTGGCATTGGCGGCCAGGTTGGGCACCGGGATATATCCCAGACGTGTCCATCCCAAGAGGATCGAGATGGCGCCGAGGACGCCCGCAATCACAATGCGACGGGTATTGAGTGTGGTCGAAGTTGTTGCTTCCATAAAACGGATCTCCCTCCCCTGAGTTCAAATGTGGTCATTAGAAGTAAGGCAACAAATGCATCTCCCTATGAAATGGGACAACTCCTGCGAAGGAATCGAGCGTGCTCTCACCCCCTTTCTATCAGGTCTATCAGGAAAGACACCCTTGGTCGCTGAGAATGCTCAGCCACGTGCTACACATAACAACACCGAAACGTGACAAAAGTAACACTCTAACCCGAGTTGCTACCCAGGGAAGTTGAGACTACAGGCCGGCATAAGAGGTGTGACTTTTCGCTCCAACCTGTGGGTGGTCACCGCGGAGAGCGAGTGACGCGAAATGGCAACAGCATAATCCGAGCCGCGACCGTAAGGGAGCGGTATCATCGCCGCTTGCTTACGCGCGCGGCTCGGATTGAGACAAACCTTGTCTCAGAATGAAATGCGCCCAGTCAAAGGTGGCAACTTGAGTACACTCTATTATTTAAGCCCACTCGTGAGAGAAGCTACCAGCATAATGCCCAGTACAAAGAGATGCAACCCGGTCAGGAATTGCGCATTGGGAGCTTCATTGGGCCTCTTGGTAAACAGCAGTCCCCCCTGTGCGATCAACAACATAGTGATCCCGGCAAGGGCGAGCACCTGGCGCACACTGAGCACTACGGCGAGCACTGCCAGCTGGCCTGCCCATACAGCTGGTTGCCATATTGGCTGTCGTAACAAGCCCATGTAGCTAAGAGTCAGGCATATCCCCAATGTAATGCTGAGCCAAGAGGATTTATCGGTCGTGGCGCAACCAATCATCCAGGGGATGCCAAACTGCCCCCATGCGCTTGCTACCGTCAAACGCCACGGATGACTGCTCGTAGAAGGGGGTATCTGCTTGTGCCACAACGCAGCCAGCCACGCCAGCACCACCGCTGCACATACCAGCGTCAGAGCGGTGGAGTTCAACAATGCCCCGACTAACAAGGACACCGGCAATAAGCTGCATACTGTGACGAAAGCTTCACCGCTCTGTGGCCAGAATGTGGTACGCCACCAGGCACTTTGGCGACCCAGCCAGTTCGCTACCTGCCACGCCGGTGAACCGGTTTGGGTGTAGGGCAGTAGAATCAGCGGTGCGTTGTGATCCGCGTCGCCGGCGGCGCGCCAGAGCTGTGTCCAGACACCATGGGGCGTTGCCCCCAGTTCCCACAGTGTGCCCAGCAGAGGATCGGCCAGTAACCAGATGAGCAAGACGATGCCAATACGCGTCAACGGCGGCACACCATTCTCCCAAAGGATGCCGCTCGCTATGGCACCGCTCAGTGCAGCCCATCCTGCTCCGACATGCCAGATGGGTGCACGCAGGCGCACCCACAGCTGTACGATGTGCCCGGCCGATCGTTCCATAACGACAGGTATCTCATCCGTGCAATGCACGCACGACCGCTCGGATGTGTTCAGGTGTCGAACCACAACATCCGCCGAAGATCTTGACCCCCAATGCAACGAAGCGCAGAGCGTAGTCCGCCATTATCTCCGGTGTCACATCATAGCGGAGTGTGTCGCCCTCGGTGTGGGGAAGACCGGCATTCGGTTTAGCCATCAATACCGCTTGCGGCTGCGCCTCGCGCATGGCGCGTATCGCTTCCAGGTTCTCGGGCAAGCTGCGCCCGCAGTTGGCACCGACGACATTCACGCCCAACCCCCACAGTTCGTGTGCCGCCTGCGCCGGAGCGACCCCCATCATGGTACGCCCATGGGTGTCAAAGCTCATCGTCACCAACACGGGCAGATCGGTCACACGACGCACGCCTTCCACAGCGGCTTTTGCTTCCTTCAGGTCGCTCATCGTCTCGATGAGAATACCGTCCACACCTCCCTCGGCCAGTGCAGCGGCTTGCTCGGAGAACGCGGCCACTGCGTCTTCATAAGAAACCGGGCCAAGGGGTGCCAACAGTTCTCCGAGCGGGCCCATATCACCCAGTACCCATGCCGTCGTGCCGGCTGCCTGGCGTGCCAATTGCGCTGCTGTCCGATTGAGCTCGTGGGACTGCTCCGCCAACCCATGGCGTGCCAGGCGGTAGCGATTACCCCCAAACGAGTTGGTCAGAATGAGCTGTGACCCCGCGTCGAGGTAGCTGCGGTGCAGTGATAGGATTGCCTCGGGATTCTCCAGATTCCACCGTTCGGGTGCCGTTCCTCTGGGCAGGCCAGCCTGCTGCAAGAATGTGCCGGTGGCACCGTCAGCGATCAACACTCCAGGTTTGCTTAGCAGATCAAGTAGTATGGACTTCACGTACAAACCCCTTTCGTCTCGATCGGAAGCCATGCAGTTGATGTGTCATCTCCAGCCTGGTGATCATGTGCTACAGGATCGGAGACCCTGATTGTCCACCTGAGCGCGCATTATAAGCCTAAGCTCGCACTTTTGGCGAACGCCCAGGGCACAATAAGTGCCTTGAGTTTGGGGTTTTCGCGCAATGGGGCTGTGTTTGCGGGCAAGAACCGCTGCGTTTGCGGCCAGATGCGGCCAAAGATTCCGTATTTCCGGGAGAATTTCGAATCGCGAGGATTTATGCGGAAAACCTGGCCGCATTTGGCCGCAATGGGTATGCTCACCGCAATGCTGGTCGGGCTGGTACTGGCCGGTTCGGGATTGGCTGCTGGGCCATTGACAATTGACTGGAATGTGCTGGCAGGGGACGGTGGCCACAAGGTCGAAGGTTCGCTGACACTGGACAGCATCATCGGCCATGTGGTACAGTGGCAGTGGCGGCACCGCGATCTATCTGCCGATCATTCGCAAGTAGAGGTAATCGGCAAAGCAGTGCATAATACTCCGCTCTACGAGCGCATCTATGCCGTCGTGCGCCAGATCCCGCCCGGCAAAGTGGCTACGTATGGCCAGATCGCTGCCATCGTGGGAAGCTGCACCGCGCGCATGGTGGGCTATGCGCTGGCCGCACTGCCATTTGACAGCGATGTCCCGTGGCAGCGGGTGATCAACCGGTTGGGCAAGGTGAGTCCCCGTAGCGGCGGCGCTGGCAGCGCCTTGCAGCGTCAGCTTCTGGAAGCTGAGGGGGTGCATTTCGACCACGAGGGGCGTGTGGACTTCGCCAGGGTCGGTTGGAATGGTCCGGAGCGGGAATGTCTCCAGGAGCTTGCCGCTGGCCTGGAGAGATTGGACGATTCGGGATTGTCCTTGTAGAAATTGTAAGAATACCGCTAAAGAAAAGATAGATTTGTAATCCAATGGGATCGGGCTATAATAACCTCCCAAGCTTGTACGCTTACTATATGCGCGTGGGCAGATGGACCATGCCGCACGGATCCCTTTGTGGTAGCGGTTGCATTTTGTTGGCCCGACATATTCGGGCATGGGACATAGACGCAGGGTGGATGACCGGCGATCACGCTGAGCAACCTTGAGAAACTTTGTAGGTCGTCTTCATTGTAGCTCAGCAAAGTCGTCCGTTGTGCGGTCTCAGACAAGTGGCAGCCAAGCCAGCCCATAGGCTTTCGAAACAACCCTTCATTTATCCAGTTGCAGAGGAGGAAAACTATGCGCAAGCTCTATCTTTTCAGTTTGCTGATCATCCTGGCACTTCTGGTTACCGCCTGGCCGTCCTTGGCCCAAGCATCCGAGCCGCAACGCGGTGGTGCAATAGTGGTGGTCTACAAGGATGATTTGGCCACACTGGATCCGGCGATTGCGTATGACTGGACCAACTGGCCGGCGGTCAAGATGGTCTTCGACGGTCTGCTGGACTATGATGACACTACCAACCTGCTGCCACGCCTCGCGGAAACGATGCCTGAGGTAAGTGCCAACGGTACGGTGTACACCTTCAAGCTGCGCCAGGGTGTCAAATTCCACAACGGTCGCGAGCTCACCGCTGACGACGTGGTGTATACTCTCACTCGTGTGCTGGATCCTAAGACCACAAGCCCTGGTGCCGGTTTCTACCTGGGTATCAAGGGCGCGCAGGAGTTCATCGACGGCAAGGCAAGCGAGGTGGAGGGTATCAAGGCGCTGGACAAGTACACGGTCCAATTCACGCTGACCCAGCCGGACGTCACCTTCTTGAACAAGATTGCCCTCAATTTCGCTTACATTGTGCCCAAGGAAGAGGTAGAGAAGGATCCTGCCAACTTCGGGCATAACCCGGTGGGCACCGGACCTTTCCTGTTTAAGGAATGGCAGCCCGGTCAATATCTGGTTTTTGAGCGCAATCCGGAATACTTCTATGAGGGCCTTCCCTATCTGGATCAGGTCAAAATCGAGGTGGGTGTTGAACCAGATGTGGCTCTGTTGCGTCTGGAAACAGGAGAGGTCCACCTGATGGGCGATCCGCCGCCCGGCGCCGAGTGGACGCGCATTTCCAATGATCCGGCGTGGCAGAACCGCATTGAGGTGCAGCCGCAGGTCAGCACGATTTACATTGCCATTAATGTCACGTGGCCCCCCTTCGACAATGTGCTGGTGCGCCGCGCCCTCAACCATGCCATTGACAAAGAACGCATCATCCAACTGCTGAACGGTCGCGGCACTGTGGCCAATCAGATTCTGCCACCCCTCATGCCAGGGTATGACCCCGACTACCAGGGCTATGACTATAACCCGGAGAAAGCCAAAGCGTTGCTGGCGGAAGCTGGCTATCCCGATGGCTTTGAGACCAGCATTGAGTGCATCGCTGTCGAGCCACAACCTAAGCTGTGCGAGTCATTCCAGGAAGATTTAGCACAGATTGGCATCAAGCTCACCATTAACACACTGGCGGCGCCCAATGTGATTGATGATGCGGGTAACGGTCGTACTCCGCTCACCTGGTCAGGTGGGTTGGCTTGGATCCAGGACTATCCCGATCCAGATGACTTCTATGGCCCCATCCTGGGCTGCGACTCCAATGTGCCCGGTGGCTGGAACTGGTCGCGTTACTGTAACAAGGAATTGCATGCCAAAGCGCTGGAGCTGCTAACCGTTACCGATCATGAGAAGCGTATGCAGGGGTACAAGGAGCTGTTCCGGGCGCTCATGGACGATGCCGTCTGGGTGCCGGTATTCAACGGTGTCTATACCGTAGCGCACTCCGAGAAACTACATGGGGAGGCGACGCTTACCCATCCGGAGCATTCGCTGCGCTACGAGACGATGTGGCTGGAGCAGTAGGCAGACTCGGCGGGCAATATATCTCGCCTCAGGGTTTCTATACTATAACAACTCGCCCTCACCCTTCTCTTGCCGCTCGGTGAGAGGGGGTGAGGGTGCCTGAGATATTACGGGAGGCTTAGAAGCATTTGGCAGTCGCTTCATCAGGGTTGCAGGAACATAAGCCGACACAACCAGCTGTGCAAGAGCTTGGCAAGCGCGCCGCTGTGACCGTCGTCGTTGGCGACAGCTACCTGGCAATGATGTGGCGGCGACTGCGCCGTGATCACGCCGCGATGTTGGGTGCTGTGTTGATCGGTCTCATCGTATTGGCAGCCATCTTTGCGCCGGTCTTGTCACCCCACGATCCCACCAAGCAATACCGTGATGGCCTGACCAAGGGAGGGCAACCCTTGCCGAGCACGCTGGTGACCGATGGGAGCTTGCGCTTTCCTCTTGGCACCGACCCCAACGGACGTGACCTTCTCAGCCGCATCCTGTACGGTGCACGGGTCAGCCTGATAGTGGGCGTGTTGGCAAACGCGTTGGCTATCGCTATCGGTACTTTCATCGGTTCCGTCGCCGGTTTCTTCGGCAACCCTTTGGAAACGCTCTTAATGCGTTTCACCGACATCATGATGGCCTTTCCCACCCTGTTGCTGGCGATGACGTTGGTGGCCATCCTGAAACCCAGTATGTGGATCATCATCCTGGTCATTGGGTTGGTGTACTGGACGTGGATCGCGCGGGTGATCTACGGTCAGGTGGTCGCCTTGCGTGAGCGCGACTTTGTGGTGGCGTCGCGCGCGCTTGGATCACCGCGCAGCTACACCCTGACGCGTCACATCTTGCCCCAGTTGGTGCCCACCATCATTGTGTGGGGCACTCTGGGCATTGCCACCAATGTCATGCTGGAAGCAAGCCTGAGCTATTTAGGTATCGGTGTGCAGCCGCCTACTCCCAGCTGGGGCGGTATCATCCAGCAGGGCCAGTCGTTCTATCGCACGGCGCCCTGGCTGGTGATCTTCCCCGGCTTTGCTATCATGGTGACCATTTTTGCCTTCAACCTGCTGGGTGACGGACTGCGTGATGCACTGGATCCCAGCCAGAAAGGGAGGCTGTGAACGATGGGCGCTTTTCTAGCACGTCGCCTGATCCAGGCCATCCCGGTGCTGATTGGCATATCCTTGCTCACATTTTTCCTAATCTACTACCTGCCTGCAGATCCAGCGCGCATGTATGCCGGGCCGAGCGCCCGCGCTGAGACTGTGGAACGCATCCGTCACGAGCTGGGTCTCGACCAGCCCTTCTGGGTCCAGTACTTCCGTTACATCACGCGTCTGTTGCAAGGCGATTTGGGTTTTTCCTACCGCAAGCAGGTTGCCGTCACCGAGCTTATCCTGAGTCGCCTGCCTTACACGCTGGCACTCATCGGAGCGGGCATTCTGGTCGAGCTGATGCTCGGGCTTACGGTGGGCATTGCCTCAGCCGTTGGGCGCGGCCGTTGGGTGGACCGGCTGGGCATGTTCATCGCCCTGCTGGGCGTCTCGACACCGCCTTTCTGGCTGGGGTTGCTCTTGCTGTATTGGTTTGGTTACCTGATCCCGATCTTTCCGCTTGGCGGTGCTGCCAGCCCGGCCCACTTGGTGTTGCCGGCATTGGCTGCTGGACTCGGTGGGGCAGCCTGGTATGCGCGCATGATGCGCTCCAGCATGCTCGATGTCCTGGCCAATGACTATGTACGCACGGCGCGCGGCAAGGGAGCACACGAACGACTGGTGATCCTGCGTCACGTGTTGCCCAATGCACTCAATCCCATCATCACCATGGCCGGGATGGATATCCCGTGGTTCATCGGGGGAGTGGTGCTGGTGGAACGTGTGTTCAACTGGCCCGGCGTGGGGCGCATGGCCGTGGAAGCCATTGAAACGGTGGATGTGCCGCTCATCTTAGGCACGGTTATCTTCACTGCGGTCATGGTGGTGATCAGCGGGATCCTGATCGACATCGTGCAGAGCATTGTTGATCCGCGTATTCGTCATTTCACCCATTCCGAAACTGCGCATTAATGGAGGACGAACACTCTATGGCCACCTACCATCTTGATGATAGCCAACCGCACGCTTTTTGGGACAATTCGCATCCCCCGCGGCTGCGGATCGAACCGGGTGATACCGTGGTGTTCGAGGTATTGGAAGCTTCGGCCAACCAGATCCGCCCCGACTCCACCACTGAGGCACTCAAGACGCTTAGCTTCGATCCCATCGCGCCGTTAACGGGGCCAGTCTATGTGGAAGGGGCCGAGCCTGGGGATGCGCTGGAGGTTGAGGTCATCAGCTTGGAGCACAAAGGTTGGGGTTGGGGGGCGGTCATCCCCGATTTTGGCCTGTTGGCAGAGGACTTTAAGGAACCCTATCTACACCTGTTCCACCTGGAGGGAAATTGGTGCTGGTTCAACGCGCATATCCGCATCCCCTATGAGCCCTTCTGCGGTACCATGGGTGTGGCGCCGGCTGAGCCCGGCCGTTTCGGCACATTGCCGCCGCGGCGCAACGGAGGCAACCTGGATATTCGCCATCTGACGCCGGGGGCGCGCGTCTTCCTGCCTGTTTTGGTGCCCGGTGCCCTGTTCTCCTGCGGCGATTGCCATGCCGCTCAGGGTGATGGTGAGGTCAACGGCACGGCTATCGAGATGCCTGCCACGGTGACATTGCGTTTCCATCTACACAAGGATGCTAACCTTCCCGAGTTGCGCTTCCAGACCCCGCCAGGCAAGAAGCTCACCAAAGTGGATGAGGGAGGTTACTACGTCACCACGTCAGCGGGACCGGACCTTTTCAAGAATGCGCAACAGGCTACCCGTTATATGATCGAGCATATGACGAAGGAATACGGCCTGACACGCGAGGAAGCTTATTGTCTGTGCGGCGTGGTGCTGGATCTCAAGATCAGCCAGATCGTGGACACGCCGAACTGGATGGTATCGGCATACCTACCGCTGAGCATCTTCGTTTGACGGCATGCCATTTTCGCCGGGCGAATCGCCGGTAGTCCGTCAGCCAACCTCCGGCTGTCTCAAGCGCGCGGCAATGCCAAGCGTTTGGGTGGTCAAGCGGCAGAATTCTGCGTAGAAACGATCATATATGGCGTGTTGCCCTGGCTGCGGCTCATAGCGCTGGCGCAGCTGGATGATGCGGCGCAGGGTTGCATAGCCATCGTTCATCGGGATCAGCCCGCAGCCCATTCCGGCCAGCAGCGCAGCCCCGTAAGCCGCTGCGGCGCTGCCTACTGCCGGCACCAGGACGGGCAGACCGGTCACGTCGGCTGTGATCTGATTCCACAGCGGGCTCTCCGCTGGACCACCTGTCAGGCGCAGCTCATGGATGGCGATCCCTATCCGCTCCAGGCGTGCGATCGTCTCACGCAGTGCGTAGGCGGTGCCCTCCATCACAGCACGGCACAAATCGCCCCGTGTGGTCGTGGTGGAGAGGCCGAAATAACAACCCGCGCGCTGCTGCTCGGGGTCGGGGTTGGTGGAGATAAGCAGGTAGGGCAGATAGAGCAGGCCGTGTGATCCCGCCGGGGAAGCAGCGGCCAGTTCGTTCATCTGGATGAACTCGGGTTCGCGTGCCGCGTCGAAGAGCATCGTCGCCAACCAACGGTAACTGCCACCGGAGGCAACCACCTCACGCATGTCATAGCGCACAAACAGCCCGGGGATGACCGAGCAAGTGGTGTAGAGATCAGGGTGATATCCGCCTTCAGCGGTGGAAAAGCACAACAGCTCGGTCGTGCCGCGCATGACCACCGACTGCCCCACATCCCAAGCGCCGACTGCCAGCACCACCACCACCGAGTCCTGTGCCCCTGCCACCACCGGAGTACCCTCCAGTAGACCGGTCTCCCGTGCGGCTGCTTGGGTCACCTGCCCGACCGCGGCATGGGATTCGCACAAGGTGGGGAATTTCTCCTCATCGAGACCGATGGCGCGCACGAAGTGACTATTCCACGAGCGCTTCTCCCGATCGAAGGACAGATGAAAACCCCAATCGGACGTGGTTGCCACGAAGTTGCCAGTGAAGCGATAGACCAGATAGCTCAGAGTGGTGAGAAACTTGTGGGTGCGCGCGTAGCGCTCCGGCTCGTGCTCGCGGATCCACATCATGCGTGGCTCTGGCTGGTCGTAAATGTTGTTGCCGGTCACATGGCCGAGCTTCTCTCCAAACAGCTGGCGGATGCGTGCCTGTTGTGCGGTGGCACGGGTGTCCGTCCAGATGAGTGCATTGCCGAGCGGTTGCCCCTGTGCGTCTACAGGCTGGCAGGCACAACCTTGAGCGCTGAAGCTGATACCTGCGATCTGAACAGGGTCGATCTGGCTTTCCTGCAAGCTTCGCCGCACGGTAACACATACGCCTTGCCACCAATCCTCGGCGTTTTGCTCTTGGTGTCCGGGCGCAGGGGTCAGGGTAGGATGGCTATGGGTCGCACTGGCGACAATGTGACCTGCCTCGTCAACCAGCACTGCCTTGGTATTGGATGTGCCGACATCGATCCCGAGCAGATAGTGCATCAGCAACCGTTCCCATTTTTAGGTGTATTGCTCAGCTGTTCGCGAGAGCTTCCTCTTCACGCACGGGGGCAATCAGCCACGCCTCGACCTCGCTGCCGACGGGGAACATCTCCTGCTCAGCTGGTAGCACCAACAGCGCGTTGGCACCCACCATGGAGAGCAGACGGCCGGAGCCTTGGTAACCGGTGGTGTGCGCGGTGTAACGGCCATCGGGATGACGTGTCACTACAGCGCGCTGGAATTCGGTGCGATCGGGTTCGTGACGGACAGCGTGCTCAAGGATGACGCGTTGACGTGGGCGGTGCAAATGGGTGTGTCCAGCCATCTTGAGCAGGGCAGGACGCACATAGACCTCAAAGCTTACCAGGGCACTGACCGGAAAGCCGGGCATAGCAAACACTGGTACACCGTTCACCGTGGCAAAGGTGACCGGCTTGCCCGGCCGAGCGCGCACACGACCAAAGTGGACCGTGCCACGTCTGGCCAGGTAGGGCTTGATCAGATCCAGCTCACCCATACTGACCCCACCCGAGGTCAGCACTGCATCTGCCTCGCGCAGGGCGCTCTCCAACGCTTCTTGCACCGCTTCCGTCCGGTCGGCGATATGTCCCCAATCGAGGGGTTGACCGCCCGCCTCACGCACGGCGCTTAACAAGCTATAGCGGTTGGCATCGCGGATCTGTCCGGGTTCAGGTTGGTCGTTTGGATCCACCAGCTCATCGCCAGTGGAAAGTACGGCTACCCGCGGTCGCGGATGCACATGCACTTGCGTCCTTCCGACAGTTGCGAGCAGGCCGATTTCCGCAGCGCTCAATAATGTGCCTCGTGGGAGCACCAGCTGGCCGGCGGCAATGTCCTGCCCAGCTGGTCGAATGTTGTCGCCCACAGCTGGCTGAACGTGGAGACGCACATAGCCATTCTCTTCGCTTGCGTGTTCTACCATCACCACGGCATCGGCGCCCGCGGGGATCGGTGCACCGGTCATCACGTGTACTGCGCTACCCGGAGTGACGGCGAGCATGCCCATCGAACCGGCCGGTTGTGCTCCGATAACCCGGCGCATTGGGGATGTGTCAGCAGCAATCACGGCGTAGCCGTCCACTGCGGAGGCGGCAAAAGGGGGTATTGCTTCCGAAGCATATACGTCCTCCGCCAATACTAAGCCCAATGCCTCCACAAAACCAACCGTGACCGGCGAAAGAGGTTGGACATGCTGCAAAATGATCGTGATTGCAGTTTCCACGGGGATCATCGGGTAGGGTGATTCGCGCACGTCTCTCTCCTGGGAATCGACAATTCGTCGGATTGGGATAGCAGGTCACCAAAAGCAGCTTGGAAGCGCTGTTGGATCAGCTCGTCCAGTCCGCAATCAAACTGCCGAAAACGTTGTATGTAGTCGATGGCGGCTGGCGTCAAGCGTGCACCTCCACCACCCAGGCCGCCTGTTTGGGTGGTCAACAATGGAACGCCCAGGCACCGTTCGCATTCCCGTATCTTGTCCCAGGCGCGATGATAAGGGATATTCAGGCGTTGAGCAGCGGCGGAGATGGACCCAGTTTCCTGCACAGCCAACAGCAGGGCGACGCGCCAACGGCTGAGCGCCACCTGGCCATCACGTTCGATCCACACGTTCGCTTTAACTTGCATATCGTTCTCGCTTCGTGAACGTATCAGTAGCCACAGCCGCCGACAAGGCAGATGCACAGATCTACACAATCTCCGTGGCCACTCACGTGTCGCTTATTATGAAGCACCTTAGGGGACAAGTATAGTGCGTCGGAAACAAGTGCGCAACGATCCGTGATCCATGTGGGATGTTGCCGAGTTTACGCTCCTTCGAAATGATAGCGATAAAAGCCTTTGCTGATAGTTTTTGTAAAGCTTCTTGCGTCTTTTTGTTGTTCTCGCTTGAAAATGCTTTTGACAAACTTGGACCTTGACGTTACAATATTAAGTGATTTTATATGCACCGCATTGATGCGTTGCCCCCGCGCGATGTCTCTGCGCTTTTGGCCCCATTATGGCCAACGTCTTTAGCTCAGAAATCATTTAACCTTTATACATGATCAGGAGTCAGAAAGATGAGAATCGGAGTACTTACTGGCGGTGGTGATGTTCCTGGGCTTAACCCCACCATCAAGGCGCTCGTATACCGTGCCCAAGAAGAGGGATATGAGGTCATCGGTTTTCGGCGCGGGTGGTGGGGACCCTTGCACTACAACCTTGAAGACAATACGTACAACTGGAAATGCGCTGTCCGCCTCGACAGGAACGCAGTGCGCACAGTGGACCGGACAGGCGGTACTTTCTTACACACGTCGCGTACCCGTCCTTCGCATGTTGCCAGCAAGGATTTGCCCGAGTTCTTGCGCCAGGCGGACTGGGATCCGAAAGATGGCAAGATCCATGACTGCACGGCCCATGTGCTCAAAGTGCTCGAGCATCTGGGCATCGACGTGTTGGTACCCATTGGGGGCGATGACACGCTAAGTTATGGTCTGCGTCTGCACGAGGAGGGAGTACCCATCGTCGCGATCCCCAAGACAATGGACAACGACGTTTTCGGCACCGATTACTGTATCGGTTTCTCGACCGCCGTGACACGCAGCGTCAATTTTATTCATAACCTGCGCACTTCAGCAGGCTCCCACGAGCGCATTGGGGTCATTGAACTATTCGGGCGTAACTCAGGAGAGACCTCGCTGATTGCCGCTTACCTGAGCGGCGTCGACCGCGCCATTATCTCGGAGGTGCCATTCGATCCTGAGAAGCTGGCCCGGCTGATCATGGAAGACAAACGTAACAATCCGAGCAATTACGCGATGATCACCATCTCCGAGGGCGCTCAGATGATCGGCGACAAGGTGATCGAATACGGTGAGCCAGATGCTTATGGACACCGCAAGCTGGGCGGCATTGGTGTTGTCACTGGAGATGTGCTCAAGAAGCTCACTGGTGAGCATATTCTCTATCAACAGGTTGCCTACTTGATGCGTTCGGGCGCACCCGACTCGGTCGATTTGATGGTGGGCTTCAACTTCGCTAACATGGCGATGGATTTGATTGTCGAACGCCAGTTTGGCCGTATGGTGGCTATCCAAAAAGGCGTCTATACCAATGTGCCCATTGAGACGATCGCACAAGGTGTCAAGCGTGTTGACGTGGACGAGTTGTACGACGTGGATCAGTATCGTCCCAAGGTGCGCCACGTGAACGGAAAGCCAATGTTCTTGTACTAGTCGCTCCTGTTCCTAAGAACACATTTTGTTAAACGCCTCGCGCTTCTCGATCCGGGGAGCGCGAGGCACTCTTATTATTGGTGACCTCTATTCCTGGAAAGGTTTTCTGCCTCATAGCGGATTGTTCATTCATGTGGGGCTCATGGTACACTGCGTTAGTAGATTATTTCCCGACAAAAAAGCAAGGAGGTTTATCTATGGAGACACGTCAGCTAGGGTTCACCGATCTACATCTTAGTACCGTTGGTCTGGGGGCTTGGGCCATAGGGGGTGGTGGCTACGTCTTCGGCTGGGGGGCTCAGGATGACGCCGAATCGATTGCCACGATCCATCGTGCGCTGGATGAGGGCATCAACTGGATTGATACGGCGCCAGGTTATGGGCGTGGTCATTCCGAAGAAGTGGTGGGCAAAGCATTAGTAGGTCGTCGTCACCAGGTTTACATTGCCACCAAATGTGGCATCCACGTATTGCCCAACGGCGAGCTCACTTTCCGGCTCAAACGCGATTCCGTGCGCCAGGAGATCGAGGACAGTTTGCGCCGTCTGCGAACGGACGTGATCGATCTATACCAGATCCACTGGCCGCGTCCTGATGAGGACATTGAGGAGGCATGGGAGGTTATCGCTGATGCCATCCGTGCGGGTAAGATCCGCTACGGTGGTGTCTCCAACTTCAACGTCAGTCAGATGGAACGGCTGCAAGCCATCCACCCGATTGCTTCCTTGCAACCGCCCTATAGTATGCTCAATCGCGACATCGAATCCGAATTATTGCCTTACTGTGCCGCCCACAAAATTGGGGTGATCGTCTATAGCCCAATGGAGCGCGGTCTGCTCACTGGCAAAATAACCCGTGAGCGCATCCAGGCAATGCCGGAGGATGACCATCGCAAACGGTACGCACCTTTCCAGGAACCTCAATTGAGCGTCAACCTGCAGCTGGTGCAACGACTGCGCCCTATCGCCGAACGCAATGGTAAGACATTGGCCCAACTGGCATTGGCCTGGGTGCTGCGTCGACCTGAGGTGACCGGTGCGATCGCCGGTGCACGACGTCCTGACCAAGTGTCGGAGCTGGTGGGCGCCAGCGGATGGAAGCTCTCGGATGCCGACCTACAGGAAATAGAAACCCTTCTAGCGCAACGTCAGCAAGCACTCGCTGAAATAACCCAATAGGAAAGGGATATCCACTTTAAACTTACTCTGCAGAATTATAAAAAGCTGCGCCTTAAAATCTATAAATAGGCGCAGTTTTTTTTCGTCCGCTGGATGCGGCACCTTTCTACCGTTCATCCGCCTGGTTCCACCTCGACTTGCATTCCACATGGATCTCCGGTATAAAGCAGTCTATCCCTATCGATTAACTGTTAAAGACCGGCATAGTTTTGCTTGGGCTGAGATGGTCGCTAGTTTTGTTTGATGGTGGAGAGGTATGTGATGGGAAAGGCAAAGGCAGCGCGACGTGATTACAGTTTGATCGGGAAGGATGCAGCTCTGGCGGTCGAGAAAGGTTTAGCTAATGCTCCGTGGTATACGCCCCCCGTCCCCAAGGAAAAGATGCGTGAGCTGCTTGAACGACGCGATGGTCCGGCCATCCGCGATACGGTTCTCTGGTTCCTCTTGCTCTTTGCGTTTGGGCTGGCAGGCTATCTGCTTTGGGGCAGCTATTGGGCCGCCATCCCCTTTCTGATATATGGTGTGCTCTATGCGTCGGTATCCGACTCGCGTTGGCATGAAACCAGCCATGGCACTGCTTTCAAGACAGATTGGCTGAACAATGTGCTATACGAAATCGCCTCTTTTATGGTGCTGCGTGAGGCGGTGCCCTGGCGCTGGAGTCACACACGGCATCATAGCGACACTATCATTGTGGGCCGTGATCCCGAGATCGCCGTACCGCGCCCGGCGAACCTATTGGAAATCTTTTCGAAGTTTTTCAACGGGCCAGCCTGGGTCAAGTATGTCCGGACAGTTTTCCTGCACTGTCTTGGCAAGATGACCCCGGAAGAAAAGACCTACATCCCGGAAACGGAATACCCTAAGGTCTTCCTCCGCGCACGGATATATGCCCTGATCTATCTCGGGATCATTGCCCTGGCAGCTTATACCGGCAGCCTCTTGCCGCTTATGTACGTCGGCCTGCCCAATTTTTATGGAGCTTGGTTGATGGTTGTATATGGCCTCACGCAGCACGCCGGGTTAGCTGAAGATGTCTTAGATCATCGTCTCAACACGCGCACCTTCTATATGAATCGGGTGCATCGTTATCTCTACTGGAATATGGGATATCACATCGAACACCATATGTTCCCGCTGGTGCCGTACCACGCGCTGGATGAGCTCCATAAAGTAGTCAAGCCATACATGCCCAAGCCCTATAAAGGGGTTATCGAAGTGTATCGCGAGCTCATCCCAGCGTTGTGGTGTCAATCCAAGGATCCCACCTACTATGTGAAGCGAGAAGTGCCGATTGTGGAAGAATTATCAGAGACACAAGTGCCGATAGCGGCGGTGGCTGCCGAGACGGAGACCACAATCGATGGCTGGGTCAAGATCTGTCCGTGCCATCAGTTGCAAAATGAAGAGGTGATGCGTTTTGACTATCGCAACATAATCTATGCCATCTACCGCACGGCCGACGGCAAAGTCTATGCCACCGATGGTGTTTGTACCCATGGCAATGCCTTGTTGACCGATGGGTTTCTGAGAGGCCATCTCATCGAATGTCCGAAGCACAACGGGCGCTTTGATATTCGTGACGGATCTCCTCAGCGGCCTCCCGTTTCCATTCCGCTCAAGACCTATGAAGTGCGCGAGAATGAGGGGCAAATATGGCTCAACGTGGCAGTAGCTCATGGTTCTGGGCTTGCGGAGGCAGCGCCTACGTACACACTCCGGGTCATCCGCAACGAGAATGTCACTCCCGTGATCAAGGAATTGATCCTTGAGGTGGAAGATCCCGCGTCCGTGTTGACCTACCAGCCCGGCGATTACTTGCAATTCGAGATCCCTGCTTATACGGAGCGCACGCTGCGCGGCGTTGAGGTTAGTCCACCCTATGATAAGGTTTGGGAAGAGCTTCGTCTTTATGATCTCAAGGTAGCCAATCCCATCCCATGTTATCGCAGCTATTCGTTCGCCAGCAACCCGGCCACAGAACGGTATCTGCGCTTTAATGTTCGTCTGGCCGCACCTCCGCTGGGTCAAGACGTCTATGCCGGGGTTGGCTCGGCCTATCTATTTGGCCTGAAACCAGGGGACAAGGTCACAGCAATAGGACCGTTTGGCGCGTTCCACATCAAGCCGACCGGGCGCGAGATGGTGTATCTGGGCGGAGGGTCAGGGATGGCGCCACTCCGCTCTCACATTGCGTATCTCTTCGAGACCGAGAAAACCTCGCGCCGGGTGAGTTACTGGTTTGGAGCACGCGCGCGCCGTGACCTATTCTACCAGGATTATTTCGAGCGGCTGGCGGCGCGGCACACTAATTTCAGCTTCCACGTTGCCCTTTCTGAACCTTTGCCCGAGGATGGATGGACCGGATACACCGGCTTCATCCACGAAGTGCTGCGGCGCGAGTACCTGAATACCCATCCTGACCCGACACAGGTCGAATACTATCTGTGTGGTCCGCTGCCGATGATCCGGGCGGCGGTTGCGATGCTCACCGAATTAGGGATGGATCGGGACCAGATCATTAGCGATGAGTTCTAAGTTCTAGCGGTTCAGGCGTAGGATTTCGGCGGCGGTGCGTGCGTCGGAGATGAGAATGTTAATAAACTTGCCGCGCAGCGCGCCCAAGATGGCCGATGCTTTGGCCAGGCCACCGGCTACGCCGACCACCTTGGGGATTTGGGCCAACATCGGTTGGTTGGCTGCGATCAACCGCCGATTTAGGGAGATGTCGAGCACGCGTCCATGAAGGTCGAATTGATAACCTAGGACATCGCCCACGGCACCTGCCCTGGCGAGTTCTCGGAGGTCCGCGCTGGTGAGAAAGCCGGCGCGGTACAGGCTGGATAACTCGGGATCGATTGTGCCAATGCCGGTTATGGCGATCTCGACGTGGCGAATCAGTTCCATAGTGCTGACGATTGCGGGTTCCTGTAGAAGGGCGAGCGCAGTCGCCTCGCTCTCCACCAGCGCAGGAGCATGCAAGAAGCGAATGGTAGCGCCCAATTTTTGGGCCAACAGGCGAGCACACTCCGGTCCATCCACGGTTGAGTGCCCACGTGCCACCGCACCAAGCAGCTGGATGACCACGGCATCGCGCAGGGGGATGTTGGCCACATTGCGCGCTGTCTCATAGACTACGGTCCCCCAGCCGATGCCGATCTTGATCCCGTCATGCAGTTGCCGTTGCAGGAAGCGCGCGCACAGCTCACCCAAATGCTGGATCAGCGTGGTGTATTGGGCAGGAGCTTCGGCCAAGACCCACGCATCCACCAATCCGAAGGTCTTGACCAACGTCGCTCCCAGCTCCACATCCACGTTGATCAATTTGTTAACGCGGATGACAACAATTCCTTCTTCCCGTGCTTCCTGAAGAAGACGGGATACGGTGGAACGCGACAGACCCAGACGGTGGGCGATTTCCTCTTGTGTTCTATTCTCCTCATAGTACCATGCAGCGACTTGTTCTAGAAGTTCGTGACGAGTCTGATACATATGTGCTGTGTGCTCTTGCCAAGATCGTTCAACACCCGTCGCGGGGAAAACTCAGCGGCATCACACTAAAGTCCCAATTGTTGATCCCAATAGCTGTGCGTTCTCGATTGTCTGACGCAGCTCGGCCATAAAGCGAGCGGCGTGGGCTCCATCCACGATACGATGATCACATGAAAGCGTAGCAATCATGGTAGGCGCTGCTATCACTTGCTCCTGGTGCACCACCGGGCGCACCGCCACCCGCCCCACAGCTAGGATGGCAGCATCTGGTGGACTTATCACAGCCTGAAAGGCGTCGATGTCTAGCATCCCCATATTGGAGAGGGTGAACGTGCGGCCGGTCAAGTCACCTGCCTGGAGGCGGCGTGCCCGTGCACCCGCCTCCAGCTCCGCTGCACGATGGGCAAGCTCCAGCAGGGACATGCGTTCGGCATGATGCAGTACAGGGATAATCATCCCATCCTCCAGGCCGACCACAAAACCCAGGTGAACTGATTCATACTCTTCGATGCCTTCTTCTGTCAGTCGGGCATTCAGACGCGGATGTCGCACCAAAAGAGCTGCGACAACTTTTAAGAGAAGGTGGGTGAGTGTCAGGCGTTGTTGGATGTGAGTCGCCCTGAGCGCGTCCAACAACTCTTGGGCGGCTTGCATGGCTATTTCCTGCGTGATGTAAAAATGAGGAATGTCGCGCTTGCTACGCACCACGCGTTCGATGATAGCACGGCGCATAGAGCTCAACGGCACCCGCCGTGCGACCACTGGTTGGGCCATGTATTCTTCCGTCGCATTCATCGTATGCCTTCCGAGTTAAACGGTAACACTTCTATACTGGGCTTATTCGGGCAACGGTTCGTCGGGATCGGCGATATAGGCTAATACTTCTCCCACTTTAGCCGTCTCACCTGCCGGCACCTTGATACGACGCAATATGCCTGCACCGAGTGCCTCGACCTGCAATACCGCTTTATCGGTTTCCACTTCGAACAGCATCTCCCCCCGTTCGACGCGGTCACCTTCTTGCTTGAGCCATTGGAGTATCTTATAGGAATCGGCGGTCTCGGTGAGAGAGGGCATAACCACTGATGTAACCATTGTCACCTTTCCTTTATTATGTTTGTATTATGTTTGTCGGATCGGACCCATCGAAAGTCGCAAGTGCTTATGCCGAGGTAGATTGAGCGATCACCTCAGCGCTTACCATCTCTTTCACTACGCGGACGATCTGCTCCACACTTGGAATAACCTGCTTTTCCAACTGTGAATGCGCCGGCAGGGGCACATGTAACCCTCCGAAGCGTCGTATCGGCGCTGCCAGTATACTGAACAGCCGTTCTTGTAAGCTGGCAGCAATTTCTGCTCCGAACCCGCCGAACACGCTGGCTTCGTGAATGACCACTGCTCGACGCGTCTTGGTTACAGAGGCGACCAGAGTGTCCATGTCCAATGGCGCCAAAGTGCGCAAGTCAACGACCTCGGCGCTGATGCCGACTTGGCTGAGCTCTTGCGCTGCTGCCAACGCGGTATGCACCATATTGGAGTAGGCGATTAATGTGACATTGTTGCCTGGTCGCTTGATATCTGCTACACCGAGAGGGATGGTATATTCCTCTTCGGGCACTTCACCCTCCAGGG
>JBMFPH010000015.1:0-30175 GCA_049969215.1 Anaerolineae bacterium
CTTGCTGGCAAGGGAGCTAACGCCTGCCAGTAGAAGCGTAACCCCGTCTGTTGCCAGACAGAGTCGTCCAACACGTCATAGCCGATCAGCTGCAGCACCGATTGATCCTGTCTGGGCGGAGCGAATTCCACACGCAAGGGGAATTGGGGCTGTCCGTGATCAGCGCGCAGAAAATCATAGAAGACGTCGGGGAGCACCTGAGAGCCTCTCACGCCAGTGTCCATACGTGCCAACAGGATATAACCATCTGCCGCATCCACAATGCTGAATCGACCTGAGTCGATCAGCTGTCGGAAAGCATTGTAGACATCGTTGGGATGGGCGTCGGTGCGACCGACGATGTCCAGCAACACGTACTCTGCATCCGCCACCGTCGGGTACAGGTAGATCTTCTCGCGATGCGCCAGATGGGGGTGCAGGGGAGGAGTTGTCGAGACGATGGCAGTAGGTGGGATTTGGGCGATAAAGCGTTCCAACAAGCGGTGATGTTCCGTGACCTGGGGCCATCGGAAGTCGCGTGCCAGAGGTGTCCACCCGCGCTCTATATGGTAGCTAAAGCTCCATCCCACCAGCCATACGCCGCAGGCGATGAGAAACGCACGGCATCGCATTCCACCTATTCCAGATTTGACCCCAACCTTGGAAGGAGTCGGTGAAGAAACCCCCTCAGTGCCCTGCACCTTCGAGCGATCCCCTGAACAATTGGCTACCCAGCGCAACAATCGGCGCGTACCGTAAATCGCAGCGATGACCAGCGCAGGCACCAAAGGTGCTGTGTAATGTTGCTGACCGGAATATTGGGCCGGGAAATCGCTCAGGAAATTCGCCACACCCACCGGCAATCCCAACAGGAGATACTCGGGCGCTAATAGAGCGAGCCAGCCCACAGGTGCGAACAGCTCAAGCAGGTAGCGCAGTCGCTCCGGCTGGAACAGTGTCCTCCACAGTCCCTCAAAGCTTCCGTCGAACCAGGTATATCGATGCGCCATGTAGACGGGCCCCGCTGTCCCGTACACCTGACGTGCCAGCGGTGCCACAATCAGCCAAGTGGCAGTGCCATACCAAGCCAAGCTGATCACCATCAGAGCGACTGCGTGGAGACGTCTCCACCTTGCGGCATTAGATGTTTCTGGCAGCGCTTCAGTATAACCTCCGAAGAGCAGCAGAAATAATCCCAAAGCGAAGGTCAAAGTGGGCAAATTCTCTTTAACCAACATCGCGATGATAGCCCAGCACCACATCCAGCCATAGCGGCGTTCGACGGCATACCAGAAGGCGAAGAGCAGCGGCGCAACGATGAACGGGTCGGCATGGAAGTCGGCAACATTTGCCGCCTGGAGCGCCGGGAACATCAGATAGGCGATGGCGAAGATTACCGGCAGCCAGCTACGACGCAGCGACGCTTCAAACGAGTTGGGTTGCGTTGTGGCCTCTGAGCGTGAGCCACCCAGAGCGCGCCGCGCGATCCAATAGACCGGCAATGCTCCCAGCGCCAACGCGATGCTCTGGATGATGAGGATGGCACGTACATCATCCCATAGGTAGTAGATCGGGGCGATGATGAGGATAATGGGCTCCAGATGCTCGGCAACGCGAGAGACTTGACGAGCATCCATAGTGCGCTCCAGGAAGCGCCCGTGCAAGGTATTCCACATCGGTTGGTCGATGAAGGAGAGATCGGCGGCGTAGGAGCTGAGGGCGGTATGCCGCTGCAAGCTATAAGCTGAAAAGAAAAGAGTGTAAAGCAGTATCAGCAAGACCACGAGGATGCCAGGCAGTGATAGGGAAACGCTACGGCGTCGTAGCCTTGCAAAAGTATTCGGCCAGATATGCCGAACAGAGCTCATGACCGGTCGCCGTAACCGTTAGGGTGCGCTTTGTGCCAGCGCCAGGCACTTTCGATAATCTCGTCCAAATGGGGATAGCGTGGCTGCCAACCCAGCTCGCGGCGGATCTTCTCGCTGCTGGCAACCAGAATCGCGGGGTCGCCCGGTCGACGCGGTCCCACCACAGAGGGAATGGGATGTCCAGTGATCTGACGTGCTGTCTCAATCACCTCTTTGACACTGAATCCTTGTCCATTCCCCAGGTTGTAAATACAGCTGCCGCGTTCCAACACCTGTAATGCCAGAATGTGCGCTTGGGCCAGGTCGATCACGTGGATATAGTCCCGAATGCACGTGCCGTCCGGCGTCGGATAATCGTCGCCGAATATGGTGATGTTATCGCGTTTGCCCAACGCGACACCAAGCACCAAGGGGATAAGGTGCAGCTCAGGGTTGTGGTCCTCACCGCGTTCTGCCGAAGCGCCAGCCGCATTAAAATAGCGCAGCGCGGCAAAACGCAATCCGAGCAAGCGATCCAGCCAGGCCAGAATGCGCTCCAGGATATATTTGGACTCCCCGTACGGGCTGCCCGGCACAATCTGCTCGTCCTCGGCAATGGGAATGCGTCGAGGCTGATCAAACAAATTGGCAGTCGAGGAAAGGATGAAGCGACGCACCCCATGGTGGATGGCGCTCTGAAGCAAGTTTAGCCCGTTCGTGACGTTATCGCCCAGATAGCGAAACGGTTTCTCCACTGACTCACCCACCAGGGTGTAAGAGGCAAAGTGCATCACCGCTTCGGGCTTGAACTCGGCAAGCACTACCTCCAAAGCGGCACGGTCGGCCAAGTCTCCTACCACCAGGCGAGCATCCGGATGCACAGCAGCAACGTGGCCTTGGTGTAGGTTGTCATAGACCATCACCGTCTCGCCCGCCTCCACCAATTGCTCCACAACGATGCTTCCGATATAGCCCGCACCACCTGTGACCAAGATGCGCATGGCAGCTCCTCGCCTTTTGATGGTTTTGCCGGCGCGGCGAACCGAACACTTCGACCTGCCGCGAACCACACCTCATTTTAACCTTCGGAAGAGGAGAAGGCAATCACGGCTCGGGGATCAAATCGTAGGTGAACAACTCATCGTCCATATGCGCGCGCCGATCCAGCGTTCGAGTGACACAGCGTGCCTGCCCCCACGGGCTGGAATGCAAAACTAGGCCGGCCGGCAAATCGGTTTCACGGTTCACCCACAGGGTCACCCGTTCGCCCGTGTTCGCGGTGAGCTCCAGGGCAACCGCCTCACCGCTTTCAATTTCCCAGCTGTTTACAGTGATGACCGCCGCATGGAAGGGCTGCGCCAGCGTCCATTCCATCGCCTCCAGCAGGTCGTCCACCAGAGGGATGCGCAGCCGTTCGGGTGTTCCGTAGGAGACTTGCTGCTGTCGCGTATCATATAACCAGACGCGCGATCCGTCATCCGCGCGCATCAACCCGTTCAACGTTGCAACGGGTGACTCCAGCGTCTCCACGCGCAGCCGTCCATCGGCGGCATGCCATATCTCAGCGACCAATGGACCACGTAGTGGTGCGTTGATCCATTCGATTTGCCACACGGCGTGCCAATTGCCCGCCCATGCACGGCGGGCTCGTTCGAGCTCCCGGGTCGCATCCACCGGTTGCACACCTGTGCACGCCGTTGCCAGCAGTGCGAAGAGGAGTAAGAGCAAGCGGGCCATGCTTATGTTTGACTTTTCAGTTCTTTGAAGATGCCGAGGAACCACCTCATCCGCTCTACAGCCCCAGCAGGTCCGCTACCCAGCCCAGGCCAAGGGCTTCCAGTGTCGGGCGGGTGGGGGTGCCACTTTGGACATCCCATCCCGCCATGGCGTAATACGTGTCCATCGCGCGTTGCCATTCCTCGCGGTCCAACACATAGCCGTCGCTGGGTCCGCCCTGAAGCGGCCGGGTGAAGAAGCGCTCGGGCAGTGTGTCGCGTTCGCGCCCGATCCCTTCACGCGCGTTGAAGGCGCGGAGCATGTTCAGCCGCCGCTCACCTACTTTCATAATTTCATATAAGCTGACATCCCAGCCAGTCACCGCGCGCACCATTTCGGTCAGCTGGTTCATACTGTAAAGATGCCAGGCCGGCCCATAGACGAACTGGCAGACGCTGAGGCTGTCCAGTGCGCTATAGGCATATTGGGTGACCAGGGCATAGCGCACCATCTCGGCATTTAAGCTAAGAGGCGGCTGCGGGTCGTGCAGGCCAATCTGTGCCATACGTTCTGGATACGGAGCATAAGCTGGATCGTGTTCGTGCGACTGGTGATCAGCACCAAAGGGGTTGGCGGCATAGATGATTGCCAGGGTGCGCTTGACCTGCGGCATGTGTGCCGGTGCCTCCTGATTCTTGGATGTGATCAGGAAGCGCTCGCTGCCGCGACCGAGACGCTGCGCCGCCCGTGCCGAGCCTTCAGCCAGTAGGTCGCCGAAGCCCTCACGTCGGCCGATCATCTCCGTCAGTCGTACCACCGCTTCGGCATTGCCGAAGCGTAGCTCCAGGCCATCGGTATCCTCCTTGGTGAGCAACCCGTTCTCAAAGCATTCCATGGCCCATGCAATGGTGGCGCCACACGAAATGGTATCCAAACCGTACTTGTTACAGTTCTCATTCGCTTTACACACCGCAGCTAAGTCGTCCACGCCGCAATAGGAGCCCAACGTCGCCAGCGATTCGTACTCCGGACCACCGTAAGTGGGATCGAGCTGGTAAGGTCCATCTCGCTTTTCCACCACGCGTTTGCAGCGCACAGCACAGGCATAGCAGGTATCGCGCCCCAAGCGCTCCTGTTGGCCCTGAGCAGCACCGCGCAGCAACCTCTCATACAATGTGGGACCGTCGAGCGCTTCGTAGCGCTCGAACACCCCACTGGTATAGTTGCGCGTTGGCAATCCGCCGTCAGCGTTGTTGAGGCCGATCACTTCCGAAGTACCATACTTGGACAAGCCGGCAATGTCGGATTGAGGGAGCTGTTTGGCGCCCCAGCGCGCCAGAGCTTGGAGCGCAGCCGGATCCGCTACATCCAGCTTCTGAGCACCACGCACCGCGATGGCCTTGAGGTTCTTAGCACCCATCACAGCGCCCATGCCGGTACGCCCATTGGCACGGCTGCACATATTCATGAGCGCTGCGAAGCGTACCCCTTTCTCGCCCGCCGGACCCACCTGCAGCACTTCTATCTTGTCATCACCCAGCTCGTGCCGCAGCATCTCTTGCACCTCGCCAGTGACACGTCCCCGCAGGTGGCTCGCATCACGCAACTCTGCACGACCGTCGTACAGCCACAGGTAGACCGGATGCGGCGCGCGTCCTGTTACGACGATGCCGTCGAAGCCGGCGAATTTCAGCTCCGCAGGAAAGAAGCCCCCAGCCTGCGAATCCCCCACACAACCGGTGAGCGGAGACTTTGCCGCAACTGTCACACGGCTTTGGCCGGATATCGGTGCGCCGGTGACGACGCTCAGGAACAGCGCCAGTACATTCTCGGGTGCCAATGGATCGACACCTGCCGACATACCTCGTAGCAGGTAGTTGAGCGCCATGGCACTGCCTCCCATGTATTTGCGGTAGAACTTCTCTTCGGGTTGTTCGATGTGCAGCTCCCCGCTGGTGAGATTGACATGCAGAATACGTCCGTGATAACCGTGTGGCATCGTGATCCGCTCCTCTCTACTTGCTCACCCTCCGCCCACCGGCGTATAGATCATCACATGATCACCATCTTGCAACGCTTGATCTTCAGGAATATGGGCGCGACCGTTGATGGAGACAATCACGCGACGCTCAATGCCCAAAATTGCTAGCAGATCGCCAACCGTGGCCGCCTCGGGCAATTCCAGTGTAGTGCGCCCCCTCGCGGCAGGGGCTAATCGATCGCGCAGGATCCCATGAAGATGGACTGAAACACGCATCGATCTTATCTCTTCATCCTTTCACCCTTTTCTTCGTTAATGAAGATCCAGCCCACCACTTCTCCGATGTTGATCTCCGGCTGCAGCTGCCAGGTAGCAGGATCGGACATCGAGCGCACATATTGCGAGCTGGAGTCGAAGTCAGGGTGAGGCAAGTGGCTTGCCTCAGCCAGGATAGCCGCCATGCGCGCCTGCCAACCGGCCATATTGCTGACGCGCAGATCGATCCACTCGGTCTCTGCCCAACGGTCGATCTCTTCAGGGGTAGCGCGCCACGTCTGCCATTCCCAGCGATGATCGCGCCGACCACGATTGACGCACAATAACGTGCGCCCGTCGGGCATCAGAATCGGGATGCCGATAGAGATAGCATTGCTGCGTAGTCTCTGGTCATCGCACACCAGCTGTGCCACCGCGCGCGCCATGCTGTGCGGATCGCTCTCGGCAACCGCCTGCATTGTGCGATAGACGCGCTTGAGCAAATAAGCCTCGAAGAGCAGCTTGGACAGGCGCGGTGGCCCCAGGATTTCAAAAGCCACGCTGTCTACGCCGTGTTCGATCTCCAGACGACGCGCGAATTCGATAGCACGGTGACGCAGCACACCGGCGCGATAGCTCGGGCTCATCACTGCACTGTCTAGCGCTCCGATGATGTCACGGCCAGTGCTGATTCCCTTCAGCTCACACACCACATTGAAGGCAATGTCCTCCGGTGTTACCCCTTCCATCTGACCCACCGTGGTAATCACAGTGAACTCGGCTAGGGAGAAATAACCATTCTCACCCGTATCGATGTAGACCGATTCCAGGACACCATCCAGCCGTTGTCCTCCTTGATGCTGTTCCAGGTTGAAGGGCTGCCCTCCCAGCACGATCCCCTGTTCTGGCGGGCAATCGTACAGGGGGATTTCGCGGCCACGCCTCTTGACGGGTCCGTAACCGATTTGCTTCCAAGTGATTGCGGCCGTGGGCTTAATCTCCTTGATAGCGGGCGCGCCGGGTGTGCGTGCCATCAGGAAGAGCAGCAAGCTGTGCGCGCCGGCCATCGCCGCTTTGCTCAACAGCACGCGTGAGGGTTTCTCTTCGCCGTGGGTGTAAGGGATGTTCAGCCCCATGCCCCCCGTGCCACTGGTGCCTACCTTGAGGTAGGCACGCGTGCCGGCACGGCGCATTGCCTCATGGAGAATCTGCGCATGGCGTACCAATTGAGGGACATACAGGCTAGCCAACAGGCGTTCCACAGCGGCGACGTAATCATCCAGTGCCGGCGATGCGATCTCCTTGCCCATGTACCAAACCTCGCGCGCACGGTCATAGATGTCCAACACCTCTGCTGCGCTGGTATAGATGTCCTGATAAGCGAGCGCTGTGGCCGTGTTGATGCAATCCACAATGGCGTCGGGGACAATACCGGGAGCGAAATCGGTACGCCCCATAATGAGCTGGGCCAAGAACGAGTTTTCCAAAGTGGCTTGGCTCATTTCGGCCAGCACGTCCTCGAACACCCAGCGGCGATACTCCGGGTTAGCCAGCACCTCCGGCCGTGTCTTATCCTTGAGTGCAGTGCGCACAAACACATTGCCCCACACAGGTAGAAGCTTGACCGGACTGCCGGCAAATTCAGCACGCAGGCGTTCGACCGCTTTGCGCGCTTCGTCCTCCAGCAACGAGCTCACGATAAGCATAGCGGGGGATTCGGACATCAACTGACGGCAGACCGCCATGCCGACCAGCCCATAGCCGCCCAACACGAGAATGGTACGATCCTTGATCTCCATTGACCAACGTCCTTTTTAGAGTTTGGGATACAGCCGGGATTGTGCCAAGCATGGGTTCCCCTTCCCCGTCCCAAAAGCTAACGGGACGACGAGGAAGGGGCACCAACGGTGTGGCGGCTGCTTCATTCCTTTCTCGCCTGGTTTGCCAGGATGATCGCCTCAGCCACTTCGCGCATCGGTTTGCGCAAATTCATGCTCATCTTTTGAATCTTGCGGAAAGCATCTGCCTCGGTGAGCCCTTGTGTGTCCATTAAGATGCCCTTGGCACGATCCACCAATTTGCGCGTCTCGAAGGCGAGCTTCAGGTCCGCCACCTCTTTGCGCAAAGATTGAAACTCCTTGAAGCGCGCCAGCGCGACTTCAATGGCCGGCGCTAGGTCAGCTTCCTGGAACGGCTTGACCAGATAGGCCACCACACCTGCTTCGCGCGCACGCTCGACGAGGTCCTGCTGGCTGTAAGCGGTCAACAAAATGACCGGGGCGATCTGCTCCTCGGTCAAAATCTTGGCCGCTTCGATGCCGTCCATGTCGGGCATCTTGATGTCCATGATCACGATGTCCGGTCGCAGCTCGCGTGCTAGATTCACCGCGCTGCGTCCATCGCCTACCTCGCCGACTACGAGATAACCCAAATTGGTCAGCATCTCGCGCAAGTCCGCACGGATGATCGATTCATCGTCGGCGATAATAATGCGCGTACGTTCTTTACGTTCGGTATGCTGGGTCTTACTCATTGCTCACCTCCCAGTATAGATTTAGGAAATGTTACCACTGCTTCAACCCCGCCACGATTATGTATTTCCAAAGCACCCTTTAGGTCTTCTTGCACCAATGTGCGCACAATGTATAAACCCAGACTGCGACTCTCCGCTTCGGACAGGTCGAAATCGGTGGGCAGGCCACTGCCATCGTCGCGCACACGCATAATCACTTGATCTCCACCGTTCTCCAGAATTACCTGGATATGTCCCGTCGTGCGCTCCTCAAAGCCGTGTTCCAGTGCATTTTGCAGGAGTTCATTGAGCACCAAGGCGCACGCAGTGGCCTGCCGCGACGGCAAATAGATCGGTGGACCTTCGATGCCGAAGGTGATATGCTTATCCGGCGCGACCAATCCTTGCTGCACCTGGGTGACGATGCGGTTGCTCACCTCGCGCATGTTGATCATACGCGCCTCTTGCCTGGAGAGGAACTCATGGATCACCGCAACGCTGAGGATGCGATTGACCGCCTCCTCGATTGCCTGGCGCGCTTCCGTGCTGCCTGCGCGCCGCGCCTGCATCCGCAACAGGGCGGCGATGGTCTGCAGGTTGTTCTTGACCCGGTGGTGCAGCTCCTGGATAAGCGCTGTCTTGACACGCAGCTCCTGCTCACGGCGACGCTCTTCCGTCATGTCGCTCACCACCAGGATCACGTGGCTGATCTCTTCGCTCTGTGATCTTGCAATGAACCGTCGCCACAATGGTGATGGCACATTCCACAGCGGTAGCGCTTTCTTGACCCAGGTGCGCCCACCCACCTCTTCATTTTGCTCCAGGCAGCGCTGCTGTGTCATCGCAGCGCGCACGAGTGCATCATCCTGTGTAGCCAAGTTGCCCAGTGGCCGCCCCACTAGATCGCCCAAGTAGCCAATGCGCCGGTAGAGATTCATGGCCACCCCGCTGACATAGCGGATGATGCGCGCACGGTCCACGACAATGATGCCATCGCTCTCTCTAAATGGAGAGAGCATATCCGCACCGATAAGACGGCCATATTGTGCCATGCGCTGCAGCTGCAACGTGACGCGTTGGAAGACGCGCGAACGGCGTCGCTGACGCTCATGCTCCAGAAGGTTGGTCTCGATACGCAACGTGGCAATCATATGACGTGTGCCTGGTCGCCAGACCGGATAGACCTGGACGACGATCGGCGCACCATCGCTGGTGAAGCTCTGGCGATTGTGGGTCTCGCAGCTGAACAGCAAGTGTGTCAGCTTCCGGCAAGCCGGCTCGTCCAGGAGCTGGCCCACCATCGAACGGGCGTGCACCGCCGCAACCGAATGCGGCTGTGCATGAGCCAGCACCAAACACGGCTGACCAGGCTGCCAGCTGCACAACAGGATGTCCGCCCGGCTGATGTCTGCTACAATCGGGATCTGGCCTGCAATCACTCTCAAGAAGGCGACATCGTCCTCGGAGAGATAGGCACATTGTGCATAAACAGAGGTGTCTTCTCGCGTGACGGCGTTGTCCTGCATACCATTTCGCCCACTGCGCCGGATGTGGCGCCACAGCCCTTATCCCATCCCACGCGCCTTTCGCGCGCCAAATTATACACAAATTATCATGGCGTGCCAAACGGTTGGATGAATTTGACAAGGCACCGTTTATGAGATACAATAATTATAAATACCCCCATGGGGTATATGTAGCCTAATTACACCAGATGGAGGGATTTATCAAAATGACACAACAAGTCATCGACAGCCCGATTCACGTGAACGATGACGCATTTGAGAAGGTGGTGCTCCAATCACCCTTACCGGTCATTGTGGATTTCTGGGCACCATGGTGTGGACCTTGTCGCATGATAGCCCCTGTGCTTGAGGAAGTGGCCAAGGAATATGCAGGCAAGGCCATCGTTGCAAAAGTTGACACTGATCAGAATCCCATGTGGGCCAGCAAGTATGGCGTGCGTGGTATCCCGACGCTCTTGTTTATCAAGAATGGCCAGGTAGTGGATCAGCAAGTGGGAGCTGTGCCCAAGCAAGTGATCACCAGTAAGCTGGCGGCGCTCCTCAAGTGAGCGTTGAGCCCGACACAGAGGGGGAGGTGGAAAAAGAGATCTATGCCTATCTACGAATACGTGTGCCAGGATTGTGGCGAGCGATACGAAAAGCTGGTGCGCTCGGGAAATGACAAGGTTGAGCTCATCTGTCCGCGGTGTGGCAGCCGGCAAGCACGAAAAGCGCTATCCCTTTTTGGGCTGCGAGGGGGTGTTGCTTCGCCCCAAGGAGCGAGTGCACCAGCCCCTTCTTGCGGACCGGTGGGTTGAAGCATCCGGTGATGAGAAGGTCGTGCACCTTCTTAAGAGAGGCGATCGAGGGGTCGGCGACCATCTTGGGGAGATTGGTTGCCGACCACAGATTGCGAGGAGACAGAGATATTCCATCTTCCGGGTGACTGGTTGTTATTAGTGGTGAGGAATGTCAACACAAGCGGGAAACAAGCGGACCTTCAGTCCAGAAGCTAGAGGGAAACTGATCAACCGCTTGCAGCGTCTGGAAGGGCAGGTACGCGGCGTATGCCGTATGATCGAGGAGGGCCGCGATTGCCTGGACGTGTTAACCCAGTTAGCAGCTATTCGCGGCGCAGCGCACCAGGCAGCTCTGATGGCTATGCGCGAGTATGCGTTCCACTGCTTAACTGATCCCGACGCACAAAGCTCACCCGATGAGGCGATCGCTCGGATGATGAAAACGCTGCAATATCTGCCCTGATTGAGACATCACATGATCTGCACCTGATAGTCGGCCAGGTCACAGTCCAGCCGATTCTTCTGTACCCAATTGACCACGTGACTGAGCAACCCATGGGCGTAGTCGCGGTCACTGGAGACACAGGCAACACCCACCACCGCCCATTGCTTCTGGTCCTGTGCACCCACCTCAGCCACAGAGATGTTGAACTCATTGCGCAGGCGGGCCATTAAGCTCTTGATCACTTGTCGCTTGTCCTTCAAGGAAGTCGCAGCTGGCAAGCTCAGTTCCATAGTGCAAACCCCGATTACCATAGGACCACCTCTCGCCCATGGAGATGTAACGTCACACCCGGCAATTCCATTCGTCCGTGGTATAACGTGTGCGATAGAGCTGCTCCGCCAGGTGTAGTTCGTACTCGCTCAAAGTATCTTCTATCAGATTAAGATTAAGCGCTTGTGAGAATCCCTGTGCGAGTGCCTGGGCCACCTCTTCAAACGAAACGGCACGCCCCAATGCCTGTTCCAATGTGATCGCCCGGTCACGCAGGGAACGACATCCGACGCCGATGCGCAGACATGCGAAGATGCGATCGAGATCCCCATAGAGTGGCAGCGCCCCGTGCTGCAACACTTGCCCTCGTCGACGCACCTGAGCACTGCCGATCAGCTTCTTACCTCCCACCATAATCTCATAATTCGAAGGGGTATCGAAACACGCAGCTCCCTGCTGAGAATTGAGCACCTTTTCCTCTTGCGGTTGGAACACGTCTGCACCCAAGATGCGCAATCCAGCCAGCAGCCCCTGGCTCAGGCGACGATAGGACTCGGTGATGCCTCCCCGCACACGTGGCTCGTGCTCCGGGGCAATGACGCTATAAGTGAGCTCGTCGCAGTGCAAAATTGCACGCCCCCCTGTCGGGCGACGCACCCAGGTATAGCCGAGGCGGGCACACGCCTCGGTATCCACATCGCTACAGGGCTGATTGTAGCCCAAAGAAAGGCATGGAGGGTGCCATTGGTAGAAGCGCAGCGTGGGGCGACCTATTCCATCGGCCAGGGCATGCAAGATGGCTTCATCCACCGCCATATTCATCGCGCCCTCGGCAGGTGGTGTAATCAGAAGCCGCCATGTAGCAGTCGGAAGTATGTGTTCCATCGGCTCAAAATTATACCTCGCTACGTGGGTTTGTTTCAAGAATCACTGGCAATTATGGCCGATCAAGTGTAAAATACTATGAGTACCCCACTTCGAAGTCCGTGAACTACGCTATCGCACACACTGGAAAGCAGAGCTGGGGATTGAATTCAGTAGCCGGAGGTTGTTACCAAAGAGGTTAGCAGCGGACGATGGCATTCGAAGACCGTATTCGGCTGCCCACTCTGAGTCTCATTCACCGGCGTCTGCGCCTGTTGAACCTGCTGACCGAGTTCGTCAAAGCAGGTAAGCGTCTCATCACCGTTTATGCTCCGAGTGGCTACGGAAAATCGATCCTGTTGGCTGACTTCGCCCAGACTACTGACTGGCCGGTGTGTTGGTGTTCTCTGGATACTTCCGATCGCGACCCGGCCGCTTTTCTTACTTTGCTGGCATATAGCATTACAGATCGTTTTCACGAGATCAAGCCGGCCACTTTGTTTGAGCTGATCAAGCACGGTGACACAGAAAGCACTGTTCGTCACATTGCTGAAGTGCTTGAATCAGTGGGGCCACATATTATCATCATCGACGATTTTCACAAGGCTAACAGTGCTGGTGTTGCGCTAGCGCTGAGCCGCATGCTGGAGCAGCTGCCGGAACATAGCCGGCTGATCGTGGCTGCGCGGGGCAATTTGGGACTGGATACGCGTCAGGTGATCGAGCTGCTCGTGACAGAGCGTGCTGCCGGTCTGTCTGAAGTGGAATTGCGCTTTACGCCTGAGGAGCTGCAGCTCCTGATGCGGAAACGTTTTGGCCGTCAGATTGACCTGCGGAGCGCAGAGAAGATCGCCCAGGCCACCGATGGCAATGTGGCCCAGATATTGCTCACGGGCCATCTGATGCACGCGGAGCGACTGATCGACAGCTTGCAACAACGCCTGGGTGATGACCGTGAAGTCATTTACAGCTATCTGGCCGAAGAGGTGTTGAGCAAGCAGAGGCCTGAGCTGCAGCACTTTATGCTCCACACCGCTGTGCTCCCAGACATGACAGCAGACATATGCAACGAGCTCCTTGGCATTTCGGACGCGCAATCTTACATCGAGGAGCTGGTACGCAAGGATTTGTTCATTACTCAGATTGGCGCCAGCTTTCGGTATCATGACCTGTTCGCCGAGTTTCTGCGCAGTAGGTTGACACTGGATGCAGCGCGCCAACGTCAGGTACTCATCCGCGCCGCGAACCTATTGGCGGCACGCGCCCGTTTCGGAGAAGCTGTCCCACTCTATCTACGTGCTCAGGCATGGCCTCAGGTGGCCAAGTTGCTTGAAGCGCAAGCAGCATCCCTGTACGATGCCGGGTTTGCCTTAACGTTGGGCGAGTGGCTGGCCCAAATCCCGGACGCAGAGCTTCAGCGTCATCCCAGACTGTTGTTGTGGCGTGGGCGCATCCTCTGCGACGATCTCCACGAACCTGCATTGGCCATCGCTGTTTCTAATCAGGCACGTACCCATTTCATGGCTCTCAACGATGTGTGTGGCGTCGCAGAGGCTTCTGTGCTGCAGTCCGTCGCACTGCGCATGGGCGGCGAAGTAGTGGACAGCTTGAGGCTAGCCAACGAGGCAGTGCAGCAGCTGCAGTCCTCGGATATCGATGATACGCGCGTTTTGGCCTATGCCATTCGGAACCGTGGATTAGCGTGTGCCACCGCGGGGGATATGGTGGCCGCGCTGGATGATCTGCGCGTTGCATTGGAGCTCTATGAGAAGTTAGACGACACGTACCATATTGGGCTGTGCCATCATGATCTAGGTGTCTGCCTATGCCGTCGGGGCAATATCAGTGCAGCTGAGTACCATTTCCAGCAAGCGATTCGCATTTGGGAAAAGCTGGATAGCCCCAACAATTTGGCCAACACGCTCAACAGTTTGGGGGTGTCGTTATACGCGGTCGGACGCTTTGAGGAAGCGCTCCAACGCTTGGAGGAAAGTTTGAATGTGGCCCAACGATCCCATACCACCCGACGGGTCGCGTTCGCCTTGGCAAGCATCGGTGATGTTCACTTGGAGCGTCGTGCCTATGAGGCTGCGATAGAAGCGTACGCTATGTCCACAGCATCAGCACGCGAGGTCGGTGTACGATCACTGGAAGTGTATAATCTGATCAAAACAGGTGAAGCACTGTACTATCAGTCCGATCTAGGCGAGGCGCTCAGATTGGCGATCCGAGCACGTGAAATTGCCGCCGAAGCTGGTTTCGCCTTTGAGCTGGGGTTGGCGTGTGCTTTGCAGGCCAGAATCCTGGTGCGTCAAGGGGAATATGAGACCAGCTCTCAGCTCTACCAGATGGCCTTGGAGCATTTCACCCGCAACGATGTCATGGAACAAGCTCGAGTGTACTTGTGGTGGGCACATAGCTTACTGATGGATCTGCGACCTCAAGCAGCGCTCGAAAAGCTGCAAGAGGCTGTTAAACTGGCGTTGGGAATGGGGGATCTGATTGCCGGGTTGGCGTCCACCGTAGCGGAGACCCGTCAGCTCTTATTACATGTCGCCCACCGTGGAGACACTCCCATCAGTCTGCGAAATAACGTTCAGTTGCTCTTGGCACACGATCGTGAAGGTACAACAACCAGACCGGGGTTACAGGTGTTCTTGCTGGGCACCCCGACACTGATTGTGGAAGGGGAACGCAAGCTCTTCAGTCAACGCGGTCGTGTGCGTCGAATGCCAGAATTCTTAGCCTACCTGTTAGTGCGCACCCGACAGGGCGGTTGTCGCTGGTATGAGGCGAGCGATGCCATTTGGCCGGATGTCGATGCCGACAAGGCTTCTATCCTCTTCCATCAAACTGTGAAACGGCTGCGTGATAGTGTGTTCGGGGCCTATGACTATATCATTGTGCAGGATGACTACTACCAGATCAATCCACAATACCTCGAATGGTGTGACATTTGGGCCTTTGAGCAGCTCTACGAACGAGCGCTTAAAGCGACCGCAGAACAGGCACTTGATGTTCTATTGGAGCTTATAGGGTTATATCAGGGTGAATTTCTGGCCGGATTCGAGGTTGGGGATTGGGGCGCTGCGTACCGTGCCACATGCGAAAACCGGTTTATGCAATGCCTCAGGATAGCCGGTGAGCAGCTCCTGAAGCAAAATGCCCCGCAAGAGGCATTACGCATTGTGGGTAAAGGATTGGCCTTTGATTTCTTCCAGGAGGAGCTCCACCGTATCATGCTGCAAGCCTATGCGCAGCTGGGGCTATTCGATCAGTTGACAAGCCATTATGCCGATCTAGAGCAGACTTTCAAGCGGGAACTGGGGTGTCCACCTGATCCCTCCATCTCTCGCCTCCACCAGGAGCTGATGGCACACCGGGGGACTCGCTAACTTGCTGAGAGATGTAAGAGCAAGTGCCTTATTATTAGGGCACCAACATCGGGAACAGTTGAAAGGAGGTGTGACACCATGTTGGCTTCTCTTAAATCAATCGGTAAGGTTTTCAATCGTCCTCAGGCGCTGCAAGTTGCTCTCATTCTGCTGACACTGCTGATTGCAGCATTGACCGGTGGTGCTCCGCATGACTTCGGCGGTGGTGGATGAGGTGATCCAATGTACACGTTGACCAGGTTGGCAGGAACTTCAACATTATCTCGGCCCATGCCCAACCGCCCCGCGATCTCGGACGTATTGCTCAAGGCCAATGCGAATGCTTCGTTCAGAAAGCGGTTGCTCACAGATCCCAAGAATGCTCTGGCGGGCATGAATCTGCCACCGGAAGATTTTGAGATCTTGACAGAGGTTGCAACGTCCAACTTGAAAGAGTTTGCCCGTCAGGTGCAGATGCGGCTGGTAGAACGTTCCTGGAATACCCAGGTTTCCTGACATAGAAGCGAGCGCCTGAATCTCCCCTGGCTCGCCGCAGGCCAGGGGAGAGGTCTTTCCGTCTCTGTCTTCTGGTCTCGCAAGCAAGGGGAAAAAGGATGGTCATTGCAGAAGCAGTTATCTTCTTGATCGTGGTGGCTGTACTGCTTCGGCGAGATTGGAGTGCTCTTGCACAGCTTCGCTTCCGAGGAAGCTGGAAATTTACCTTCCTGGTGGCCGGATTGTTTGCGGCTCAAGCACTGATTATCTTGTATGCTCCAGGGCAATCCGCTTTCCAGGTGGCAGCCCTTATGCTATCTCAGGTAGCGTTGTTGGCATTAATTGTGCTCAACTACCATGTGCCTGGTGCTGCGCTGTTCAGCCTGGGTATCGTGCTCAACTTAGTAGTCATGCTGGCCAATGGCGGCTGGATGCCCATTACACCCGAGATGTACCGCTTCGTCCACCCGGAGCGGATGGTCGAGGTACGATCACGGGCACCCGACAGCAAGGGGATTATATTGCCGCGTGAGCAGACTAACCTATGGGTTCTCTCTGACATTGTCCCTATTACGCTGCCATGGCGGCGCACAGCAGTGAGCATAGGAGATTTGTTGCTGATTGCCGGCGCGGCCCAATTCATCTTTCAGGGGTCTGCCAAGAGGCACGTTGCAGAGACATCGTCGGCTGCGGTCTCGATGAACCGTGTGCATCCGCCGGGTCCATGAGTTGGGAAAGTAAAGCACGCAGAACAGACCGGAAGTTTTTTACCATAAAGAAAGGACGGAAACCCAGCCCAAAAGACCAGCAACACTACCGGCCGGGTCCACTTCAGAAGTATGACTTTAACAATCACCGAACGTGGGGATATGGATACACCGCAAGAAAGCCTGGCTGGAGTCAGCCCCTCGCGTAGCTATGCCAGTGGAGCTGAGACCATACAAGAAGCATGGCAGCAGTCGGTGGATTCTCTGCTGCGCGTTGCTATCGAGCAAACCACGGAAGGTGTCATTATCACGGATGTACATGGCGTTATCACTTATGTGAACCCTGCGTTCGAATCCATGAGCGGCTATAGGAAATCTGAGGTGGTCGGCCAAACACCGCGCGTGCTTCAGAGCGGCGAGCATGAAGCTGCCTTCTATCGGCAGCTATGGGAGACGATCAGTACGGGTAAGGTCTGGCGTGGTCGCTTCGTCAATCGGAGTCGCGATGGGGCTCGCTATGTTGTGGATGCGACGATCACCCCTGTGCGCGATGCTGATGGTCACATTACCCATTATGTCAGCCTCCAGCGCGATGTGACTCGCGAAGTGCAACTGGAAGAACAATACCGTCAGTCACAAAAGATGGAAGTATTGGGTCAGCTGACCGCCGGGATCGCGCACGACTTCAACAATGTGCTCACCGCAGTGAATGGCTATGCCGAGCTGATGCAGACACAATTGAGCTCGGATCACCCGGCACATGATATGGCGCTCAAATTATTGCGCGCGGGTCAGCGGGGTGCAGATCTGGTGCGTCAATTGCTGGTGTTTTCGCGGAAACAGGTAAACCGGCCACAGGTGCTGAATGTCAACGCTCTTATCATCGAGATGGAAGTTATGCTGCAACGTATCATTGGCGAACACATCCAGCTAAGCACACGTCTCGCTCAGGACCTCTGGCTCATAAAGGCAGATCCGGCTCAGATTGAACAGGTCGTTGTGAACCTGGTTGTCAACGCCCGTGACGCTATGCCTCATGGGGGACATCTTTCGATCGAAACAGCGAACGTAGTGCTGGACCAGCACTATGTGAGCACACACCTGGAAGCACGTCCGGGCGATTATGTCGCATTGATCGTGAGCGACAACGGTGTCGGTATGACCCCTGAGGTCAAGCTCCACCTTTTCGAGCCGTTCTTCACCACCAAGGGTCGCGGTAAGGGCACTGGCCTGGGACTGGCCACCGTTTATGGGATCGTGAAGCAGCATGGTGGCAGCATCTGGGTATACAGCGAGCCAGGCATCGGCACTACATTCAAGATATACCTGCCTCGCCTCCAGGAAGAGGAGCAATTCACGGCATGCGACGAGGTCACAGAGCGCGTGTGCGGTGGACGTGAGACGATTCTCCTGGTGGAAGATGATCCCAGTGTGCGCGATCTCACCGAGCTTATCCTGCGCAGGTATGGATATATGGTGCTTTCCGCCGAAAACGGCAAGGAGGCACTTCGCCTGGCAAGAGAGCACCCCGGTAGGATAGATTTGTTGTTGAGTGACATTGTGTTGCCCGATGTCAGCGCCATCACGCTGACCGAGCAGCTGAAGCGTTTCTACCCTCACCTTAAGATACTGTACATGTCCGGATATGGCTATGAGGTGATAGCACGTTACGTCCCCACTATTGGACACGTCGCGCTCCTGCAAAAACCCTTTAGCTCCATGGATCTGGCACGCCAGGTGCGAAATGCCCTAGATGCGCCAGCAGCATCTGACGTTCGGGATGGCCTTAGCATTCCCATCAGAGCTCCGGGGCATCCCGGCAAAAAACCGGACAGCCATGCCCCCTGGCATAGGCTGCCCAGATACCCTCACGCGCCCGATATGCTTAGACCACCACTCAAGTGAGAAGAGCGCCCCTCGATCTCCTTGTCAGCGTACGAACTCGTACGCGATCTCGGTGATATGTCCGCGCCAGTACGGTTTGGGGCCCTCTGGCAGTAGCCACGCTACTTCACCTTCCAGCGGGATAAGCATACCCTGTTGCCACGCATAGTTGCGCCAGCGTCCCTCCCAAGCTGTGGGAACTGTCACATTACCCACAATGCGCCCACGTGCTTCGGCACGTACCGATTCGATCAATCCGTCCTCATTGAATTGAAACACCATCGTCACCGTGATGCCATCGTCTATCAGGGTTGCTTGAGCTGATCGATCATCAATCGCTTGCCAGAGCACTCCTTGGCTAGGCAAAAGGGCCGTGGGGTACCAAGCTGCTTCGGCAAAGAAACGCATGAGTTCACCCCGTGCGAGCTCTGGCGTGCTGGGCAGCTCCATAAGGGTTACCAGTCCCAGCGCGCTCGCACGTAAGATACCTTTACCTGCCACGTAGGCATCGTGGACATATGCTACAATCCCGGGGGCCACCGTAATGCGAGCATCCCAAACAAAGCCAGGTCTTCGCGTGACAACACGCTGGGATGAGACGAAGGATTTCCACTGTTCGCCCTCTTCACTCATATTGAAAGTGCCCACGTGTTCCACCTGGACGAGGCTCACAACGGGTTGCCCCTCTTGGAGCACAGTGCGAAAATAGCGCTGGACCGGTGCCGGCAAGCCCTTGAGTTTGTGTTCCTCGAAAACCTTCGGCGCGATAGGAACGCGGGCATCTTCGAGCTGAGCGTGCAGCTCCTTTGTGAGTGTATCCCACCGCAATTTGCCATAGGAAATCCCTATGGCCACAAGGACAACCAAGCCAAGAACAAGCCCAAGAATCACCTTCCAATCCATAAATGGGTCTCCTTCATGCGTAGGGCATGGGTAGCGACCTAGTGGACACCTAACCGCCACAGGAAATGGGCTTATGGCAACCGTCCGTTAGTAGGCTCGGCCAGAGCGAAATGTCTCACTCAATGCCTTGAAGCGTTCCGCTTCTGCGGTTCACATTTCTCCGCAGGATGGCACTCTCCCTATTATACACCCGATTCGGCTCTCTCACTCAGGTTCCCAGTCCAGTTTTCCAGCGCTCACTCTCTGATGCATAACCTTCATTGGGAGTTTCTCTCCTGAAGATCGTCCATCTTTTACAACAGAGCAGCAAATTTGCTCAGGGGCGATCCCAAGGCTATATTAGCACCCTATGGTTCTACGGCGTTCGTTGCTGACTCTCCTGTTGGTCCTGATTACGTTCCTGCCGCGCGCGCTCGATCTGGGCCGCTTTCTTGTCCATGATGAGGCATACATCAACAACTGGACACGTCGTTCGATGGCCGCCATCGCCGAAGGGGATTGGGGTCGGGTGATGGGTAGCACCTCGGGCGCTGGCAATCTGGTCTGGGCACGTACAGCTGCTCGGGCATTGCAATATTTCTGGCTACAATTGCAAGGCCAGCCTGTCACGTTTGCCGAAGTGATGAATAACCCACCCGAGTATGACCCGCTGCCAGGCGCCGTTCTATGCGCTCTGGGCGTGCTGGCAGTGTATCCATTCGCCAGAGCAGCCTTCGGCCACAGGATCGCTTATCTGGCGGTGGCTTTGCTCGCTCTAGATCCATTCTTGCTGTCCGAGTCACGCGTTATCCGGATGGAAGGGGCATATTCCGTCTTTATGGTGTTGTCGCTAGTCAGTTTGGCGGCATACACTCGCACCTCGTGGCGACGGTACCTGGTGTGGACTGGTGTCTGGTTTGCTTGGGCCGCTATCTCCAAGATTTCGGCGATTAGCCTGTTGCCTCTCACGCTGCTGGTGACCATATCTTCAGCGTGGCGGCCTGCTTCCGCTACAGGGAACGCAAGGCGTTTTTGGGATGTAATGCGGCGGGGATTGATCGATTTCTTGATTGTTTTCGGCGTCGGTCTCCTTGGTTTTGTGGTACTCTGGCCACGTCTGTGGGCAGATCCCGTTGGGGGAATACAGGACTTGTATACGCTCTTGCGCTTGCTAATAGCCGAGGGCAAGCATATGGATTTCTTTTTCATGGGCAAGCTCTGGTACACCACGTTGCCGGCCACCTACTACCCTGTAGTAATCGCGTTTAAGACCACCCCGTTTGTCTGGCTTGGACTGCTCTGCCTAGTGTATGAGCTGATTGCGTGGTTACGTGCTCGTAGAAGAATTCCAGTCACTGTGACACCCGATAAGGCCTCTCAGGCACTGAGCGGACAGGACAGCTGGTGCGGTGTCCTGATTCTAGCTGGTTTTGCTGCGTGCTACACAGGTGGCATGGCGCTGGGCAGCTTTAAGCAGGAACGGTATATGATCTCTGTAGTTGCAGCGCTGGATGTTGCAGCTGCTGCAGGTGTGGTGTGGACTGTCCAACGAGTTTGGGGAACAGCACAGCGTTCATTTTCGAGATCTCATGCTCTCATTCCAGCCGCCGTGATTGCAGCGCTTTTCTTGGTTGGGCACGCTGTGCCTTCAGTGTTGAGCCACCCCTACTATTACTCATATTACAATCCATTGCTGGGTGGTGCGCCAATGGCATACCGTGCAGTCCAGATCGGCTCGGGGGAGGGCATTGATCTGGCAATGCACCATCTTAATCAGCTACCTAACCCAGAACGCCAGCGTGTGGTATGTGGCACAAATAAAGTGCGTTGCGAGTATGCATCGGCAGGTCAGGAAATCCTCAAGCAGGAGACGCTCAACTATACCAATGCCGCCTGGGTGAGTGCAGATTATGTGGTGACGTATGTTTTTCAGCAGCAGCGTGGGGACTATGAACCTGGCCTGCTGGACTACCTGGCCCGTCACACCGGCGTCGAGAAAGTGGTCAATCTGGGAGGTCAGAACTTTGCTGTGGTGTACCGGGCGCCACGTGCCCAGCATGTGGCAGCCAGTCATTTGCCAGGAGTCGCCACTTTGCTTGGGTACACCGTGGAGAATATTCATATTCCGCAAGGTGGACAGCTGCGGGTGAAGCTATATCTACGCAGTGATGGCTTTGCCGATCAACAGATTTACGTGCGTCTGGACGATGCGGACGGGCGCGTGTGGGCACATAGCATTGCCCGTATCTTGCCCGGTTTCGACAATGTCGCTATGCGTGGAACTATCTTCGAAGCGGAAGCTGTGGTCGAAGTGCCGAATACGATGCCAGGTGGCTTGTATTTCATGAAGATGGGCATCTTGTCTGCGGATGGCAACGTCCACATCGGAATGTTCAAACTACCTAGCGATGGCGATGACATTGTCATCGAAGCATCACCAGAAACATAACCCTCCGAGTTGGCTTAATGGGCACTCCTCATCCCTCGGACTGACTTAGAGTAACGGTCGCCCTCTCGAGAAGTGTTTCCCAAGGATGCTCCACATAGCACGTTAATTCTAGGTTCAATTTTTCCTACCTGACGGTAAGCTCGGTGAGCGATGCTCTCTCGATCACCTTTCCAGTTTGGGCATCGTACATCGCGACATTAAGTGAATACCGGCCAGCGGAGATGCCAAGAGGTAGCTGCAATCTCCACGGATCCTGCACCACCTGGCGCGCGTGCCATTGGTTGGTGGGATAACGACTCATCACCGGTCTACCCAGCCAGTAAGCCACCTCTTTGCCAGCAGCGTCCACCAGCTGAATGCCAATCACATAATCACGGTGCACACCACGCAGTGCCCGCCAGTAAAGCGTCAGCCATATTACTTGCCCAGGCAACACTTGCTCTGCAGATGGAGCATAGCCAAGCAGTCGCAGCTCGTCCTCCACAATCAAATGAGCTACATGGGGTGGTTGCACTGCTTCAGCTGGGGGGAAGGTATCTGGTAGCGTAACGGTAACATCGTCGTGTTCCGCCGGTAGATTGAACTCGCCAATGATCTCGCCCGATATCTCGTCCTGATAACCCATCTTCAGCACATAAACGCCTGGTGGCATGCCGAGCGGTAAGGTGAGCGTCGCGGTGCCTTCCACAATTGCTTTGCGCCGATAAAAGGCTTCTTCGAATCCAGAACTTGGCTGCACGGCGCCATCCGTCCATATATAGCCATCCGTGTCCACCAAACGCACGTAAAAGCGATCGGTATCGCGCTGTCCTTAATTTCGGAAGTACACTGTCGCTGTGAGCACTTCTCCAGCTTGTATTTGGTTTGTACTTAGGTCGAACGCGTGCAGCATGGCACGTCCTTCCAACTTCGTGTCGCCGCCGTAATACTGTGCGCCTGGGCCTCGGTAGACCCAGCCGTAGTCCAGGCCGGCCAGCTGGAAGGAATAGGCCAACAGCTTGTGTTGTTGTAAGTAGGCTACGAGCTCTGCATCATGTTTACCACGCTGCACCTGCGAGATATAGAGGAAAGTGTAATCGGCCAGAAACCAATGCCCATCCTGGGCGTCCATTGCGATAGTCTGCCCTTTAAACAGCGGTTTCAGCTTGCCCGAAACTGCCGTGGCTAGACGCAGCTGTTCCGGTTGTGGCAGGTTATTCAGATAGGCAGCTACCTTCTCCACACCTTCGTAACCGGTGCCAACAGGCAGGACGTGTACAGCTTGGCGAATGCCACCTAGTAATGGATTATAATAAGTGTGGTAATAAGGGTGATGGGGCAGTGCAAGTGCGACTTGAGTAACAAACACGGCTATCGCTGCTAATACACCCCAGAGTTGCTGCCGCAGACGTGTTCCGGCAATCCAACACCAGGTCATAGATAACCCCAGCGCCGCCATGACATCAAGCACCGGTAGCATAGGCATCACGTAGCGGTCAAACTTGAGGCCTGACAGGCTGATCAACGCGAGATAAGCCGCCAAGAAGGCCAACATAATGGCTACGTTCCACGTCCACCGGCGTGTCCATCTGTGTGCACGCCATGCAACTGCTGCTAGCCCTATGAGTCCAGCCCACTGCCATGGCCCGGTCCGGTAGAGCAACACCAGCGGATAGAAAAGTGGACTCAGCGCACGAGTGGGTTGAACCTGGCCCAAGAAAAAGCTATAGCTGCCGCCGCCGCCGCCCTCTACGGCACGTAGCCCTATGTATGCGCCCATCTGGCGCATCACCTCCAGAGGTGCGACCCACAACGCTGGCCATAACAAGATAACTGTTGCTATCAGCGCCATCCCCAAGATAAGAAGGGCAGTAAGTCTCGAGCGCCAGCGAGGAGCGTGCAGCATGGCAGGTGACAGAGGCAGTGTAATGAGGAGACCCAGAGCCACGACTGGCAACAGCGCCACTGCAGAAACCTTGCTCAGCAGTGCCAATCCGGTCAGGACGCCGGTCAGTCCTGCCAGCCATAGGTGTCTCTCTTGCACAAACCACAGCAGGGCGAGCAAGCTTAGCGTCGCGAAGCTGGTCACCATGCCTTCTGAGCGCACCGCACGCGACTCGGTCAGCAAAAATGGGTCAAAGGCTAGCAAGCAGCCCGCCATCCAGGCTACTTCCGAATTGAACAGCTTACGCACCAACAGCACAGTGAGTGCCACGCTGCAGGCGTGGGCAAGGGCAGCTAGCCGGCGTTTCGTGGCCAATGTGCCCATCTCCACAGCGGGAGTTCTTCCTTCGTCTTCTGTTTCTTCCGTAGCCTCTGTGCTCACCGTGCCATCGTTTGTGCCACCGCTGACTGGGAGCTCCATCCAGAGCAGCGTGACACCGGGATGCCCAGACTGGTAGGTGGCAGCAAGGTTCCCGCTGCGCAGCGCCTCGGCAAAGTGATCCGAACGTCGCACCCACGAGCTCTCATCCGGCCCGACGAAGACATCCAGGTCAAGCGCACGCGGCAACAACGCGAGGAGAAAGACAACCAAACCTAGAACAAAAGGGGAGTTCACAGCACCGGAGCGGTGATAGCATGCAGCATTTCCCGTTTCATCGGAAGCTAGACGCGCGTCTCCGCCGCAGTTTTGGGATGCCGTGGTCATGATGGCTTAACCCGCAATATGCCTAACCGGAAGCCCTCAGCCCCACTCCCCTCGATGGACAGACGCTGGCCGTCCACAGGGTTGTACAGTCCTACCACCAGCTGGTAGGTGCCCATACCCAGTTCTTTGGGCAGGAGCAGAGTGCGCGTATCCACGATGCGCTCGCCAAGCGACCACGCGCTGGTGGGATAACGTCCTGCCACGGGTACACCGTCTGCTTGGGCCACAATATTATCGTGCTCATCCACCAAGTGGACAAATACAATATAGTCTTGTTCAACGGCCTTTATGGCCCGCCACCAGAGCTCAACCATAAGGGTGTTGGCTCCGTTTATGTCAATAACCTGCGGCAACGATGTATGCCCTTCCAATATTATTCCACCATCGAAGCGAACATTGTCCACAATAGGTGGTGTTTCGCTTGGCCAGGTCACCGGGATGAATTTGACCCGCTCGAGAGCAGCAGGAAGTCGCTGTGCATAGCGGTCCGTAATAGGCAGCGCACGCTCATTCTGATCATATAAGCCGACCTCCAACGTTGCCACGGCCGGCACAGGCAAATCTGCCTTGGTGGCAATGCGATGAGTAGTACGAACGACTTGACCCGGCAACCACTGGCTGGTGGAAGGCGAAGGCCCATCGTGCGTCTGGCCCACTTCAGTACCATCCAGGCCGAAAAGATGAAGGAACACTATGTAATCTTTGGAGGGTGGCTCGAGCGCCTGCCAGTAAAGTGTGACCTCCAGCGATTGCCCTGCATGGAGCACATGATCACCCAATGCATAACCTGCTAGGCGGATCCGGCCATCAAAATAGCGGTCGGCCATAGTAGTGCCCTCTGGAATGTCGCGTGCGGCAATGTGCTCCACCGACTCCATCCATGAGGCAATGCGCCAACGACCATCCGGCTCAAGCACCAGGGATTGCCACGCCTCGGGAAAAGAAAACCCGATCACCGACCCATCGGATACACGCATGCCGAAGCGCACATCATAAGCGGTCGGTGCGGTACTGCTCTGCGGCACGCGCAATACACAGACACTTTCAAGCACCTCGCCGGGTATAGCAGCTATGGACTCAAAGCCGGGCGCGATCTTGCACTCTTGCCATGATGGATTGCTATGACCATCGCTCAATGTGGCCACCAGCTGGGTTGTAGCTTCGTCGTTCTCTCGCTGCCAGATAGCTCGCACGATGCCGGGCGAGTGTGCATCTGTTGGGTCCGGCGGTTCCCAGCGAAAACCGAACAGCGTCGCATAGCCGGGCACCCGGCTTACCCGGGGTTGTGCGGCGCGGGTGAACGGGGAACGATAGACCCAGGCGTAGGCAATGCCATTGAGAAAGATCACGTGCTCGGGTTGCAAATTCTGGAAATAGCGGATAATACCCGGACTGGGATCGAGCATCCGCTGTACCTGTTGGATATACAACACCACGTAATCGGCGCGTGTCCAGCGTCCGCTCTGGTCGAATGGCAGCGTCTTGCCGCGGAATCCCACCATATAACGATGCCAACGCGCTGCCACACTCAGGTTTGCAGCATTCGGTTTTTGATTGAGATACTGCGCCACGAGATCCATACCTTCACCCCAACCGACGCGCAGCATGCGTGCACCCACCGTGCCCCCACCGGCCAGAGGGTTAAAATAAGGGTAATAGTAGGGATGATAGGGCAGCACAGAAACCAGATGAATGGCCAGCAGGCCACCTATTAACGCAGCACTCCCCATCCAATGGCGAAGAACCTGGTAGCGATCGAGCACCCGCTCCCACAACATGAGCCATCCCAACGCTGCCAAGATGTCCAGCAAAGGAAAGATTGGCATCAGGTAGCGATCCTGCTTGTGACTGCCGAACGTCATTATGGCGGCATAAGCGATGATGGCGATTCCCAACGGCAGCGCCCGTGCACGCCAGATCCCATTGCGGTTACCCTGCAAATGGCTAAGCCTTCGCACAGCTTCTACTATTACCAGTACCAGCCCGGTCAGAGTAAGCGGTGTCGTGCGCAAGACGAGCACGATCGGGTAAAATAGTGGACCTGGGTCGGTGTCTAAGAAATGTTGTCCGGCAAAGAAGACATTGACCCCTTCGGCGCCTGCTTTACGTGTGGCGTAGTCATATACCAGTTGAAACACATCCACTGGGCGCACCCACATAGCAGGCCAGAGAACGCACCAAGCCACAATTGCGGCCAGCAGCCAGATGGCCAGGAAACGGCCAGCGGACAGAAGGCGGCGTACGGTCAGATGCATACCTTTCGACGGGCCGGCATATACTTGGAACAGCAGGATCAACCCCACTGCCGGCAACATTGCTAAGCCTTGGATTTTGGTCAACCATGCCAGGCCGCCCAAAAACCCCGAGACAACCAGCCAACGAGATCGCCGTGTCTGACCAAAAAGCTGTAGAGAGAGGATGGAAAGGGTGAACAGACCCGTGAAGATAGCTTCAGCACGGTTGACGCGCGAATCGGCCAACAGGAAGGGGTCGAGTGCAACCAAGACAAGCGCCAGCGCGCCCACCCGCCACCCATACAGCCGAACTACCCAGATCGCAATCAATAGGACCAAGAGGCCATTGAAAAGGGCAATGGGCAGTCGCTGTAATGGCAAGTTCTCCACGCGGCTCCACACGTGGAAGAGCATATACACGCTGGTCTCGCTAAACCATTGTCCCTCTGCCAGGGAACGACGCACACTCTCCCCTAACAACCAGAGTGTTTGCACCCAGACTGGCACGATTCCGGGATAGCCATCCCCAACTAAGGTGGCAGCCGGATCACCGGCGATCAAGGCACGGTAGAACTGCTCCGCCCAGCGCCAACGATCTGTTTCGTCTACAATGAGGTAGCCGCCCAGATCTACGAGGCGTAGTGTGAAGACGAACAGTATAGCCATCGTCAACAAGATCAGCCGATTGATACTGTTGATCAATCGTTCCGCACCAGGCCGTATTTCCACATTCGCGCTATCCTGGATCACTCGATGGCAGCACAGTTATCTCCCCAAGCCGTAGTGCGTTTTCGCCACTCACATCATTTTGTAGAGGTAACCGTTCCATCGTTTCCCAACGGTATAGCCCAACCCAAATGGAGTATCGACCTGGCGGCATGTTTGAGGGGATCTCGATCCAGGTGGTGTCTTTAACAATCCCTCCAGATGGCCACCGGCTGGTGGGCACATAACCCTTGTAGGGCTGATGATCAGCGGTGAGCACCGTTGTATTACTAGCGTCGCGCAAATGCACGAAGATGGTCAAATCATCTGAGAGACTTTCTAGAGCATTCCAGAACAACATGAGTACAAAACGACCGCTGTGCTCAACTTCTATGGGGGCAAAATCGTATCCCAGAAACCTTATACTACTCCCAAATTGAGCGTGTGCTGTGTGCCTTGGTTTGGGTAAAGAGGTATGCTTAACAAAGAACACATCCCCTTTTCTAAACTGGACTTGTCCCAAGTAATTTTGGTTTAGCCAGACAATATACTCCGGTAGATATTTAGCAATCCGGTCATCCCCTACAACTGCAACTACTTGACAATCATAGCGGTCTGTGATCTCTGTCAGCTGCTGAAGTGACAGATGCCCAGAGGCCAGACGGTTGATAGAGACCTCAGTCAGCTCTGGGGGGGTCAGCAACCCGCTTCGATACGCTACTGTCATATCATCGGTCACGAGACAATCGTTCGGCCCGGTGATCTCTCGAATGAATTCAACCATGGGCCGACGAGCGTCTTCGTCGATGAGCCCAGTCGAGGCAACAGCGTGTCCTAATTGCCAATGCTTCACATAATCTGGTAAGCGAAGGCAATAAGCCAGCAAGATCACCAAAACCAGTCCGCTGTTCACCCAGTCATACTCAGATGTGGTTGTGATCCGACGTCGTACGAGAAAATCCCATGCCGCCCCGACCGCAATACCTGCCCAGATAGCCATCAAGGGCACCAGAATGATCATATGCTTTAGGCGCACGGGGTCGTGGAAAATGAGTATCAATATCGAAAGCAGAAACCAACCGACCATAGTGAAACGATAGTTTCTCTTGCGAATGAAGCTTGCCATCAGACCCAGCTGTGTCAGTGGCAATAGCCACAAGTTAGCGTTAATAAATCGCCCTGGCAGCTCGAATCGATCAAACCAATAGTCCTCTACAATGACGGAGATTACACGCGCCGATATCCGCTGCTCCAACGCCTGTGCCATCAGTGATTGCCAATCAACCGTCGCTACCGCAACCATACTGAATGCTAGAAATGCACCCGCCCAACAGGCCAAGTCCACCGTGACCACATACCAGCGCAAAGAATAGTTGTCTCGAAATCGAGGTAAAGGTGAAAACTCAAAAAAGCGGCTCAGAATGATCCCGATTGTCAGCACGATTACATGAGGAGACAACATCTTTGTCAGCAAGCTACAGGCAAGGGCTAAGCCAGACAAGCCCAGCAGCCAGCGGTTACCGTTCTCCCGATACACAAGTGCAAGCCAGATGGCCATCAGAGACCAGGTGACAGAGGGGAGTTCTCCCATAATAGAGCGGGAATTTTCGAAGAATTGCGGAGCCAGACAGAACAGGCCAGCAGTCGCGATCGCAGCGGGGGTACCCTCGACACGTCGAGCGATCAATGCTGCGAATATCACGGACGGGAAGGCATACATCAAGGTGAACCAGCGAAGCCCCTCGAGACTGGGCCATATGTTCCACATCCACACTAGGACAGTGTGATATAACGGAGGATAAGTGATATACACCTCTGAGTACGGTTTGTAACCAGCCTCGATAAGCCGAATCCACATTAGGTGAATACCTTCGTCATATAAGAGCGAGAACGAATCGGCTAGCAGATGGTGACGCAATACTACAAGCCCGAAGATGATCACTATGCCCACTAAGAACCAAGATCGGATCAAGCGGGGTATGCTAGTTAGGGACATATACCTGTTCATAGACATTTGCCTATCAGATCAGAGCCGCAAGCTTTGTGGCTATCCAGTACTTTTATCGCTCAGTCAAAGATCTATTGTCTTTCGAACACCATTATTTCATCGCGCCCAATGCGAAATGTGGCTATTAATTGCATATGGGGCACCTCTCTCACGATATTTAGATCGTGGTCGTTTTCGACCTGTAATACTTGCTGCAAGCACGGGCGAGGTCTCACATCGGCAGGACTGACAATAAGATAATCCGCCTTGATAATAGCCTGACTCAGATCCTCCAGCGAGTGACACCCACGTTTGATTGATCTGAGACTTAGCGAAGTAATCCCAATATGCCAAGAGGGTATCAGATCATTGTTAAGGATCGTCGCTTGAGGATTGGCATTCTGAAGGGCCAACAGCAACTCATCTACGCCGCGATTTTCTTGGCGATCCCTCTCATACACATCCCAGTTTGGAAACTTGAGCGACAGCTCGTTTAGAGAAGATACGACATTGGATCCTATGAGACATAGCATTAAGATGAAAATCCCTAAACGTAATATTGACTTATGTGAGATGCCCACTACTCTGATTGAGAGATGCCATATGAGAAGGCTGACAACAGATGTGATCAACGAGAGTAACGGAACATGATGCC
>JBMFPH010000016.1:0-28532 GCA_049969215.1 Anaerolineae bacterium
AATCTCCACGCCATACGCGCGCACCGCCGCAATTTTGCCGGCCACGATATCCGCCTGGTGCGGATCAATGCCGAAACCATGGGGGCCGGCCAGCGCCTCGCCCCCCACTTTGAGCAACACACGGTGATATTTCGCTTGGGGCATTCTTCCTCATTTTAATCGGTAGTCACTAAAGCGAGGCCAGAACTTGCTACGGTTCCGGCCTCGCCCTTCTCATTCACCCATGCCGAGTTCGTAGCGCACAAAGCGTTCCACGGTCAACGGTGTGCCCAGTTGTTTGCTCTTCTGCTCAAGGAGATCTGCAACGCGCAGTGCATCATCCTTGATGAAAGGCTGGCGTAACAGGCATACCGCCTCATACCACTTGTCCAGCTTGCCGGCAATAATACGTTCTTTGATCGGCTCGGGTTTCTTCTCATCAGCGATTTGCGCTCGGTACATCGCACGCTCCGCCTCCAGTACCTCAGACGGGATATCTACCGGGGCAACATACTTAGGCGCTGCTGCAGCCACTTGAAGTGCCAGGTCGTGCACCAGCTCGCGAAAAGCGGCGCTTTCTGCCACTCCAGTGTCGCTGGCGGAGACATACAGGATTACACCGATGCGATCACCTGGATGAAGATAACCCTCAATCCAGCCACTCCCATCGCGTTGCAGGCGCGCAAAGCGACGGACGATGATATTCTCGCCCAGCTTGGCCACAAGCGCAGTGAGCTGTTGGCCTACCGTGACATTGTGGTCAAGCACAAAGGGGCGCTCCAGCAGAGTCGCCACGTCTGAGATAGCGGGTTCATCACATAATTGCCGTAATAGCGCCTTGGTAAAAGTGCGGAAGTCCTCAGTACGCGCCACAAAGTCCGTCTCACAATTGACCTCCAGGATGACCCCCCAGCGGCCTTGTGCATCTACTTGCAAGCTCACCAACCCGTCGTTTGCCTCACGGCTGGCTTTCTTGGCGGCGGTAGCCAATCCTCTCTCACGCAAGAAAGTGATCGCTTTCTCGAAATCAGCGTTGGAAGCTTCCAAGGCTTTCTTGCACTCCAGCACACCGGCGCCTGTCTCTTCTCGTAACCGCTTGATCATATCGGTGGTGATAGCCACAATTAATTGCCTCCTTAAAAACACCTTACCAGAATGAGGAGATCAGCAAACAGGTTCAGTCAAAAGCTCCTCGTTTCCCCCAACGAGGGCATTCCCCAATCAATCTTCGTCTTCTTCATCTTCATCGTCTTCATCGTAGTCACCATCTTCTTCCCCCTCGTCGTCGGGCTCAAAGATACGCCCGACTGTGGGAGTGGCGCTCACCTTCTCGGCCGCACGTCGCCGCATATATGCCGCTCTCGCGCGCAGGGCATCTTCATCCTCTTCCAATTCTTCCAACTCTTCCAGCTCCTCCCACTCCTCTTCTTCCTCAACGTGCGCAGCTGCCCGTAGCTTCGCCAATGTAGACGGTCCAAGGTAACGTTCCTGGCCCTCTTCCGCGACTGCAAGACCCTCTTCCTCCAACTCAGCCGCCATGGTCTCACGCAAGCGCAGCCCTTCAATAGCGGCATCCGCAATCTTGCCCGCAATCAGACGGATGGCGCGTATGGCGTCGTCATTGGAGGGAATAACATAGTCAATGGGAGTGGGATCGCAATTGGTATCCACCATAGCAATCACAGGGATCCCGAGCGTATTCGCCTCACGCACCGCATTCGCCTCGCGGCGCACATCCACCACGAAGAGGACATCGGGCAGTCGTAACATTTCCTTGAGGCCACCGAAACGACGATTGAGGCGCGCGATCTCGTATTCGAGCTTAGCCACCTCTTTCTTAGGCAGATGAGCGAACTCACCACGCATCTGCTTCTTTTCCAGATCGAGCAGATAATCGATGCGCTGCCGAAGCGTACGCCAATTGGTGAGAGTACCGCCCAACCAACGCTGATTGACATAGGGCATTTCACAACGGCGTGCCTCCTCGGCAAGCGCGTCTTGCGCCTGCTTCTTGGTGCCCACAAACAAAACTGTGCCCCCCTTGGCCACTATATCGCGCACCAGATCGTACGCTTGTTGCAAGCGGGCAAGCGTTTGCTGCAGATCGAGGATGTGAATACCGTTGCGCTCGGTAAAGATGTAGGGCTTCATCCTCGGGTGCCAGCGGCGGGTGCGATGACCGAAGTGGACGCCTGCTTCCAGCAGGGCTTTCATGGTTTCAACTGCCATTCTCTATTACTCTCCTTATAATGGTTGTTTGATGCCTCCGCCTCCCTCATCCCCACCAGGAACCCAGCAGCAAAGCTGGGCACAGCCTGGCGAGTCCGGAAGCGTGCGAAATGGAATGCGAATTGACTAAGCACTTATTATATCACGCCTGATGATGCGGAGCAAGTTAAAGGCAATCCAAGAAAGCATCTTAAATGACCCCTTGCTCCGGAGCGACTCACTTGGTATTATCAACACGAGATGGACATTCGCTCATGTCGGGTAGCGAAAATACGGTATGCTCAGGGAGCACACCAAAAGAGATCATACGGAAGCGAGGTATACGTGAATGAAGCGCGATATCCTTGTTGCAGATAGCGATGAGGCATTCGCCTCCATCCTCAAAGAGAGATTGGAAGATCTTGGTGCGTATCAAGTCACCATTGCTCCCGACGGTAACGCCCTCCTGCAGCAGATTATCACCCACCCCTTCGACCTCCTCATCGTAGACGTGACTTTGGAGGATCTCTCATTGCCAGAGCTTCTCAATCGTATTCGTGCTTTGCGACCGACCCTTCGTATTGTAGTAATCCCTTATCCAGGAGACCAGGTACCATCCGCGCTCAAGGATATACCAGCCCATGGGTTGCTCCCCAAGCCTTTCATAATCGACGAGCTTCCCATCTTGATGGATCAAGTGCTCAGGGCAGAAACTGCACTTCCACTAGGACAGATAGCAAATGTGTATGATTCTCAGGCGGACGATTCAGAAGATAACGGCTTATTCGCACTGCTCTTGGAAAAGGAACAGGCGCTCACCAATCTGCCCCAAGACTCGGAGCACTCAATGGATTTCCAGGCACAGGATACTGCCCAGCTGGACGCTGTCTTGGGGCAGTCCGAGCAAGGTCCTGAGAGACTCACGATCCTGTCTGAAGAAGCCTTGCCGGTTCTTAGAGATCTTGAGCATGAGTTACAAGCGACATTGGTTATGCTCAGTTCCAAAGTAAACTTACTTGCCTACACCGGCTCGCTTCCCCAAGAGCGCGCAGAGGACTTCTGCCGCTTCGTGGCTCGCCGAGTTGAGGACGGAGCCCAAATGATGCGTTTCCTTAGCCTGGGTGAAGAGAGTATTAACGCGATGCTCGACGAAGGAGAGAAGCACCGAATATATACCACTAGCGTGATCCCAGCGGTGTGGCTGACGGTAGTCCTCGAGCTCCGTATTCCAGTGGGCTCACTCCGATATCACACACGCAAAACGGTGGAACGGCTCAGCGACCTGCTGAAATGGTAAATCAAATACATTGGTGCACGATATCTTCAAGCCATCCCGATTTCCTCCGGCCGCCAGCCTGCACTTGAAGATGTGACACGTGAGCGACAGAGCGACCTGCTCACCGCCGCGTCCGAACGGGGGAAGTTTGTCAAGGTGGTGAAGGACAACTGGCGCCCTATCCCAGATATAGGTATCGGCCTAGCAACGGTCGGGTTTACCTCGACCGTCAGCCAGGTGATGTTGATGCGCGAGCTAGTGGCCACTTTCTATGGCAACGAGCTCCTCTACGGGCTGACCTTGATGGCTTGGCTGGTTTGGGGTGCCGTTGGCGCATGGGGTATTGGCAGTCGTATCACTCAGCGGAAGCATATCTCACCCCTTGCTTTTGCTGCCGGCCTCGCTGCCACGGTTCCACTCCTCATAGCTCAAATGGCGCTGTTACGCGGCATTCGGATCATTTTGGGCACCACACCGGGGGCTTATATCGATTTTGGAAGTACAGTGCTCACGGTCTTGCTCATTCCGGCACTTTTCTGCCCGATCGCGGGGTTACTCTTCACTTTGGGTACACGACTGATGATCGAGCGTCGTGGAACAGCCGGCCACGCTTACTTTTTCGAGAGCTTCGGCGCCGTAATCGGTGGCTTGCTGGTCAGCTTTGCCTTTGTCCATCTTCTGAGCACCTTTCAAACGATCCTATGCATCGGCGTGCTCGCTCTGATATCGGCGATATATCTCATGGAAGGGAGACAAAGGTGCAGCAGATTCGCACTTCCACCTCTCGCCATCGCTTTGGGCGCAGCTGCCTTGGCAGGCGGGAGAGCATTGGATCAATGGACGCTGAGCTGGCAGTGGAGCGATGTGATCTCCCATGTGGAATCACCCTACGGCCGCTTGACCGTACAAGCACGCGATGGGCAACGTGTCTTCTACACCAATGGCCTCCTCTCATTTGAAACGCAGAGCACTTTCCCCGAAGAAGTGGCACACTTTCCCTTGTTGGCACATCCCCATCCACGCCGCATACTCCTGATCGGCGGTGGTGTGGCAGGCGATCTGCGTGAAATACTGAAGCACCCGATACAGCAGGTCACCTATGTCGAGCTCGACCCGCAGGTCATCACAACGGCGCGGGCGCACCTGCCCCCTTCCGAGGCAGGGATACTCGATGATCCCCGGGTGCATGTGGTGCTGTCGGATGGACGCCACTATGTGGCCAATGCACCCAAGCACTCTTTCGACGTGATCATCCTCGACTTGCCTCCCCCTACTACTGGCTCTCTGAACCGTTTCTACACGCGAGAGTTTTTCGCCCAAGTCCGTCAAGCGCTCAGTCCGGATGGTCTATTCGCGCTCGGCCTCCCGTCAGCTGAGAACTACTGGAGTCCTGAGCTGACGCGACGCAACCTCAGCATTTACGAGACGCTCAAAACTGCCTTCCCCACACTGCTGGCCCTGACCAGTGGCGATCACCTGTTTTTCCTGGCCGCCTCCGATCCATTCCCGATAGATGCGGGGATCATGTCCCAGAGGTTGATCACACGCGCTATCCAAACTCGCCAAGTGACCCCGTCGTACATCGAGTACGTCTTTTCGAATGACCGTTTCAACACGGATCGGCTGCGGCTAGCTTCTGGGAGAGCGATACGCCTGAACGAAGACTTGGTCCCGATCTGCTATTATTATGACCTGGCACTGTGGTTGTCCCGTTTCTATCCCGCGGTGGGAGAATTCTTCGAGCGCGCTGGGTTGATCAATCTAGCCTGGCTATCACCGCCGTTAGTTCTCATCGTGCTGTTAACCCGCTATCGACGGCGCTGGGCCGTGCCCGTGGCCATCGCCGGCGTCGGCCTGGCACATATGATGCTGCAAGTGGTGATCTTGATCGCATTCCAGACTGTCCACGGGACTATATACTCTGGTGTGGGCATGATGGTGACCGCGTTTATGGCAGGCCTGGCGCTGGGCAGTGCTTTGGGTAATCAGCCGTCAAGGTACTGGAGGACTCGCAACTCAGCTGAAGCAAAGGGGGTATCTGCCCCAAAGAGCGTTCCATCCCGTGTTCTCCAGGTGGGGTTGATTGGGGTGCAGGCAGGTGTGATCGTGCTCAGCGGGTTGTTGGTTGGATTGCTTCAGCTACCCTTCGCGACACCTCCAGCTGTCTTCGGGATGCTGGCCGCTGCAGCTGGCTGTATCACAGGTGCCGCTTTCCCACTGGCAGCGCTTGCCTTGGATGAACACACAGCGAGCGCAGCAGGCTGGCTCTACGGCGCCGATCTGGTGGGCGGAGCGCTGGGAGCTGGATTGGGTGCCACTTTGCTGCTGCCCTTGCTGGGCATCCCTCAGGTATGCGCCTTTACAGCTTTGGTTGGCGCCGCTGGTCTCTTGTGCCTGTTATGAGCGAGCTACTCGGACAGCTCCGCGACACTCACATCGCCGCGTCGCGTCGACGCTGATCTTCGAGCTGAGAGTTTTCACCAAGCGCGATTTGCTCATAGAAAGCGAAGGGGCTGAGCTCTGGAAAATTGCCGTGCTTCACCAAGTGAAGCCGAAGGTCCAGACACAAATCGCACTTAGAGATATAGCCCTGAGAGGACTCCTGGTACCCATAGTCGCGGGCAAAATCAAGCAATGCGCGGATGTCCTCCGCAATCAAATGGCGCAGTAGCGGGTACTCGTTCAGGTCTATGCCCTCACAGACAAGGCGATCGAGCTCACGCCAGCTTCCGAGCGAAATACCCCCACAGAATCCCGGCATAAAGTTGCCATAGTTGTCAAAATGGTTGTGCCAGTCCCGCAGAAAGGGAGGCTGACATGGCTCACCAAAGAATGCAGACGCCGGATAGCTGTGGTAATAGGGCTTGAGCGCACGGGCGGCACGCCCCATCAAGAACATTTCCACCGCGATGCTCCCACCCACTGTCGCTGCCAAGGCCAGATAGCGCTCAAAAGGCACCTTTCCTTGTAGACCCAGCCGTTTGAATTGCCGGTAGAACTCTATCTGATAGATCATCGCGTTGGAGCCAAAGACTTCCTGGCTGATGCGGATGCAACGTTCTGTGCGCTCGAAGGGGATGTACTCAACGTAGAAAGGATTGACCGATATCATGATGCCCTTGAGGCCAGCCTGTCGCAAGCGTTCCAGCCGCTCGCGAGTCACTTCATCGTTGACGCACCAGGAGCAATTGGTCTCAACAAAGGTGGATGGGATGTCCAGCTCTTCAGCCATTTGTGTGGCCGATACGAGCAGGTTGAAATTCAAGAAGGGCTCACCACCTGTGAAATGCAGACCGTGACTCAAGCTGACTCGCTCCCTTCCCCATGGGCTGGGCACAATGCGACCTCTCAAGGAAGAGAGGAGATGGTACAGATCATCTTCCGAGATCCAGTCTGCCTCCCATGTGGGCGAACATGCATACATGCAATGTCGACAGGCAGCCGAACACTTGTAGGAAAGGATCACCCCTGCTGATACCGGTGAAGGCACTCTTACCCGCATGGAGCATCTCTCAAGCTGGGTTATCCTTGTCGCTCAAGCCCCAAAGGGTTCCCTGGTGATAATGAGTTGGGAGCTCAGCAACGAGGGCTCTCTGTGTCCTTGCCGAGACAAGTTGATGGGCAAGACGTGTTGGCTCGGGCAGACGATAGTTCGTGATACAGCGTAGCACCAGCTGGATGGCGCTCGTCAGGCCGACGCGATGGCCAGGTGATACGTACAGCGGTTTTGTCCCTGGGCGCGAGCGGAGTACTGCGCCGATCACTTCATTGCCGTCGTATAGTGGCGCCCAAGCACCACGTTCGTCCGCCACCGGTGCGTGATACCCGATGAGACGAGATTTCGCCACTCCGATCGCCGGGATGTCGGCCAGCAAGCCCACATGACATGCCAGTCCAAAGCGACGTGGGTGTGCAATGCCTTGCCCGTCGCACAGTAGCACGTCAGGAAGGCAGCTGAGGCGATTCAGAGCTTCCAAGACGATGGGTACCTCACGGAAGCCGAGCAAACCTGGCACATAAGGGAAGCGCACAGGAGCACTCACCACCACTTGCTCTTCAACCTTCATGTCCGGCAAATGCAAGACAATCACCGCGGCGTAGCCCAATTCGCCTTGCCGCCCCACGCTCACGTCGATTCCGGCAACACTTTGTACGGAGTCGAAATGATCTTCGCACACGATTTGCTTGCGCAATGTCCGCTGCAGTGCCACAGCTTCTTGAGCGGAAAGACGCTCATAATCCGGTATAGAGAAGCGCGACATAGACACCTTCTGTCCTGTTCAAGGTACTAACGCCGGTCCATACGCCGCAGACCCCATGTCCGGGACACAGGGACAGTGAACATAATGCCGGTGTGAGGGTCATCGAGCTGACCGACAACCCTTTCGACGGCGGCCACCAGTCTTTCGACATCAAACCCGTCTGGTACCACCACAAATACGGTGCGCTGGACCTCTTCTTCCTTGCGAATCAAGCTGGCCAGTGATGGCATTAGTGGCAGATCGTCAGAAGCCCCAATCCTGGCGATGTGGCGTCCTAACCCATGACTTTCGAATATAGTGGCACCCGAAATACCACACTCCAACCATGCTTTGAGAATTTCGTCTATTGCTTCACACTTGGTTGTTACCAAAATCACCAACTCGGGCATCCGTATAGTCCCCTCCTGAAAAAGCCAAGCGCAACAATGGAGGCGTTATCAGCGTAGTCACAAGCACCATAACTACCATGACCGTAAACAGGTTGGGCTGTATCAGTTGCGCATCCAGGCCAACACCGGCCACGATCAACCCAACCTCCCCACGAGAGATCATGCCGGTACCGATGCGCAGTGACTCGCGCCAAGACATACCTCCCAGTCGCGCGCCAAGTCCACATCCCAGAATTTTTGAAACGATGGCGACCAAACACAACAGGGCGGTCAGGCCGACGTCGCTTTCGGAGAGCTGGCGCATATCCGCACGCAGACCGATCACCACCAGGAAAATCGGCACGAACAGTGCATAATTGAGTGTGTGAATACCTCGCTCGATCTCAGCCCGTTGGGAGCTGCGAGCCAGTCCGACACCTGCGACGAACGCTCCCGTGATGGCCGCAATACCTCCTAAGAACTCAGCGGCCCAAGCAAACAACAGGACGCTGGCTAGGGTTACCGAAAGGACAGGTTCGCTGATAGGCAATCGCCTGGCCCAATCAACCACATGTGGCAGCACCCATAAGCCAACCAGGAAAGCTCCGGCCAGGAACAAGAACATACGCAGAGCGATCCAAATCAACTGCCAGGTTTGGGTACCGCCGCCCAAGACCAACCCTACAAAGATGGAAAGCACCAGGATGGCCAAAACATCATCTACCACCGCCGCGCTGAGCAACGTCAATCCCTCACGGCTGCGCAAACGCCCCAGCTCCATCAATGTCCGTGCTGAAATGCTCACGGAAGTGGCAGCCAGCACGATCCCCATGAACTTGGCATTGGCCAGCGAATAGTGAAACTGGAGCCCCGCCAACGTGCCCAAGCCAATGGGAAAGATCACGCCCAGAAACCCAACTAACACCGCAGCGCGGCCTGTTTTCAGCAGGTCGCCGACTTGGATCTCCAGTCCGGCAGCAAACATGAGGAAAATTACCCCAAGTTCGCCAAATTCACGAAGAACATCCAAAGTGTGAGCGCCTGCAAAATAATCTATTCCAAACACGTTGAGAACAGAGGGGCCCAACAGCAGACCGACCGCCAGCTCACCTAGCACAGCTGGTTGCCCCAGGCGACGTACCAGCCACCCCCCCATCTTGGCCGCCACAAGCACAATTGCAAGCCCGAGTAGCAGTGGTATCACCATTGTTAAAACGCCGTCCACAATGCAGGATATCACGAAGAGCTACAGCAAGAGAACGTCGAGCAGAACATACCCAAGAGATTATACTTGAGCGCCAGTATTCGGTCAATTTGATTTTCGAGGCCCCCCCACTTAACGTGTTGTTAACATTCCGTTCACTTATGCTTAACAGCCAATTAAAGGACGGTTAAACGAGGCATAATAACATAGAGAATGGACTGCAGGGCTTTATTGCAGGGCTACTACGAATATCAGATTAAGAGGAGAGAACAGGTACTATGAAAGGCAAATTGATGGTTTTCGCGCTCGTGTTTGTCACCATTCTGGCGTTGCTGCCGACCGCGGGCATCGCTGCTCCTCCACCACAGGAAGAGGGTACACGTTATACCGTACAGACGGGCGATACCCTCTCGATGATCGCCGAGAAACAGTATGGGGACAAAATGTTGTATACGGCGATCATTTACTACAACAACCGGATGGCGCGCCTGGACAAGGCGATTAATACCATCAGCGATGCAGGCACTCTGGAGCCGGGTTGGGTGATCTATCTCCCCACGGCTGAGAAAGCCAAGCGCTATGTTGAGCTGATGGCGAAGGGCGTGACACTGCCCGAAGTAGATCCGTTGACCGTCACCGGCGACATCATATCCGCCGGTAGTTCCACGGTCTTCCCTCTTTCTGAGCGCATGGCTGTGCGTTTCAAGGATGAGGGCTACCAGGGCAACATCACCATCGATAGTATTGGCACGGGGGCTGGTTTCGAGCGCTTCTGCAAGTCGGGTGAGACCGACATATCGAACGCCAGTCGTCCCATCAAGCACAGTGAAGTAGAAAGCTGTCTCGCCATCGGACGTGAGCCAGTCGAATTTCGTGTCAGCACTGATGGACTGGCCGTGACGGTGAGCAAGGACAATACCTTCCTGAAGGACCTCACTATAGAGCAGCTGGCAAAGATCTTCTCGGATGAAGTGCAGAAGTGGTCAGAGATTGATCCAACCTGGCCTGACGAAGAGATCAAGCGTTTCAGCCCGGGTACTGACAGCGGCACGTTCGACTTCTTCGTAGAATACGTGATGGATGCCGTATACGGCAAGGGAGCTGGAAAGGAACATATCCTGAAGGCAGCTAACCTGCAACTCAGCGAGGATGACAATGTGCTGGTGCAAGGCGTCGAGGGCAGCCCGTATGCCATCGGCTACTTCGGCTATGCCTACTACCAGGAAAACACCGACAAATTGAATGTCCTGTCTATCAATGGTGTCGCACCGAATGATGAGACGGTAGAGACAGGTGAGTATCCGTTGGCGCGCCCACTCTTCCTGTACTCGACCGCTAAGATCATGGCCGAGAAGCCGCAGGTGGCGGCCTTCATCAACTTCTATCTCACGTACGTCAATGAAGAGATCAAGAGCGTCGGCTACTTCCCCTTGGGGGCGGAGACGCTCAACCAGGCCAAGATCGCGTGGCTCGATGCAATGGGTCAATGAGACATATCTAGATATCTAGAGTAGAGAGGAGGGGAGGGGTTTGGCCAGCCCCTCCCATGCCTGTGATGAAAGTCTTCGAACAGAGAGGGGGAATTTCCGTTTGGCAACAGCGCTTTCTGCCAAGTCTTTAGCACGTCGCGCCACGACCACGCCACCCGAACTGCGTAAGAAACCACGCCCCTTGGAGGTACTCATTCAGACCTTCTTCTTTGCCTGTGGTGCGGTATCCATCTTGACCACGATTGGCATCGTCTATGTTTTGGGAAGCCAGGCGTGGTTGTTCTTCAGGTCTCCGGAAGTCGATCTGGTGGAGTTTTTCACGACCACCAGCTGGGTGCCGGCTGTGGGCCAGTTTGGCATCTGGTCCCTGGTGAATGCCACTATGATGACCACCACGTTCGCGATGATCGTTGCCCTGCCATTAGGACTGGCCTCGGCGATCTATCTGAGCGAGTACGCCTCCCCGGGTGTGCGCAACGTGCTCAAGCCCATATTGGAGATTCTGGCTGGCATCCCTACTGTGGTTTATGGCTACTTCGCCCTGACTTTTATGACACCGTTGTTGCGTTCGATTTTCGGTCGAGATGTGGTGGAGATTTATAACACCGCTTCGGCCGGACTGGTGATGGGGATTCTGATTCTCCCGCTGGTGAGTTCGATGAGCGAAGATGCCCTGAGCGCGGTGCCGCGTTCGCTGCGAGAAGCCGCGTATGCGCTGGGTGCCACCCGCCTGGAAACGGCGGTGCGCATCGTGGTGCCGGCGGCGCTCTCCGGCATCACGGCCGCCTTCATCCTGGCTGTTTCACGCGCTGTCGGAGAGACGATGATTGTGGCGATCGCTGCAGGCGCCGGCCCTGCTTTCACTTTCAATCCGTTCAAGGCGGCAGAGACGATGACCGGTCATATCGTGCGCATCAGCGGTGGCGATTTGAGCTACGACTCAATCGACTACGACAGCATCTTCGCTATCGGGTTGCTGTTGTTCCTGATGACTTTGGCGTTGAACTTGATCAGCCGTGCGATTATGCGCCGCTTCCGAGAGGTGTACGAATGATGAAAGAGAAAGCTTCTCACGCCACCCGGCTGGAGCCATCGCCGTTCGGCGAAGATGTCCAGCTAAAGCGCAATCTAGCGGCACGCCATCGCGCGGGTGCCATTTGGCATGCCCTGTTTCTTCTCGCTCTAATGATCGGCATCATTGCGCTTACCGCGCTGATCTATAACATTCTGGACCAGACCTTTGGATTGGTGGCGATCGAATCCAAGGTGCCACCACACGAGCTGGCCCAAGACGGTGTACCCCTAGAGGACCTTTCGACAGAACAGCTCATCGCCCTTCTGGAAGCCCGGGTGTCCAAAGGGGTTTTGCGGCGACTGAAAGCAGAACGACCGCTGGAACAGCGTGATCGCGAAGAGCTCCTCAGTCTGGTCTATGAGCGTGTAGTGCAGCCCAAAATCATCCGGAGCTGGTCGTTGACCGACTCGCTCCTGCGCAGGCGCAGTGTAGAGATGGAAGTCGCGCAAAAATACCCCTCGGCGCAGCTGCAGTTTCGCAGTTGGCTCAACCCCAACTTCATCAGCCAGCCGCAATCTAGTGATCCTCAAGTAGCTGGTGTGCGCACGGCGATCCTGGGCTCGCTATGGACTATTGCCATCACCATCTTGGTCGCCTTTCCGCTGGGTGTGGGCGCCGCGATCTATTTGGAAGAATATGCCGCCGACAACGCGCTCAACCGGCTGATCCAGACCAACATCAACAATCTGGCCGGCGTGCCTTCTATCATCTACGGGATGCTGGGGCTGGCCATCTTTGTGCGCGCACTCGAACCACTGACGAGCGGCGCCCTGGTCGGGGGTGCTGCTGACCTCACGACCGCCAACGGGCGCACCATCCTATCGGCTGGTCTGACGTTAGCTCTACTGGTCCTTCCGCTGTTGATCGTAAACGCTCAGGAAGCGATCCGGGCGGTGCCGAATTCTCTGCGCGAGGCCGGCTATGCGTTGGGCGCCAGCAAATGGCAGGTCATCCGCGATCACGTGCTCCCTAATGCGCTGCCGGGGATTCTGACCGGCACCATTTTGTCCATCTCGCGCGCCATGGGCGAGACGGCTCCTCTGATTGTGGTGGGCGCCTCGACTTATATCGTCTATGATCCCTACGGCCCATTTTCCAAGTTTACCACATTGCCTGTCCAAATCTATCAGTGGACAGCGCGCCCACAGCAGGAGTTTCGGAATATTGCCGCAGCGGCGATCGTGGTGTTGCTGGTGCTCCTATTGAGTCTCAATGCTGCGGCGATCATTATGCGCAATCGCTTCAGCAGGAGATTGATATGATCCGTCTGAACTTCGAATTACCTTCTCTGACTTTGGGAAAGTCTACCACCCTCGACGCCTCAAACCCTTCCGCTGAGGAAGATTCATACGCACTCGAGGTGCGTGACTTAAGCGTCTATTATGGCAGCTTTCGCGCCGTCAAAGATATCCATCTAAAGCTCCCCAAGCGCAAAATCACCGCGTTTATCGGCCCTTCCGGTTGCGGCAAGAGCACTCTGCTGCGCACCTTCAATCGTATGAACGACCTGATACCCGGCGTGCGTGTCGAAGGAGAGGTGTTATTCAACGGATACAATATCTACGCCCCGGGGGTGGACGCAGTTGAGGTCAGACGACGCATCGGAATGGTGTTTCAGAAACCCAATCCCTTCCCCAAGAGCATCTACGAAAACATCGCCTGGGGAGCGCGCATTAACGGATACCGTGGCAATATGGACGAATTGGTGGAACAGACGCTCCGCCAGGCTGCCCTATGGGATGAGGTCAAGGACAAGCTGCACCAAAGCGGCCTTTCGCTCTCCGGAGGGCAGCAGCAACGCCTATGCATCGCCCGTGCGATTGCCATCAAACCAGATATCATCCTGATGGACGAGCCGGCCTCGGCGCTCGACCCGATCTCGACGCTTAAAATTGAGGAGCTGATGCGCCAGCTTGCTGAGAAGTACACGATTGTCGTGGTCACCCATAACATGCAACAGGCTGCGCGCATCTCGGACTATACCGCCTTCCTGATGATGGACAAGGACCGCGCCGGCTATCTGGTCGAATATGGGACGACTACGCAAATCTTCACCAACCCGCGCGAGAAGGCCACCGAAGACTATATCACTGGCCGTTTCGGGTGACCTGTGGCATTCACAACCCTTTACACGCTAGCAGGAACCTACCTTGTACAGTTTAGATATGGTAAAATAGAGCTAAAGCATTGGCAGTCGTGAGGTAGAGAAAGCAAAGTGAGGCATACGATGCTCAGACAAACCTTTGAGCGCGAAATGCAACGCCTTCAGGATGAACTGCTTGTCCTGGGTAGCATGGTGGAACACGCGATCACCGATTCCGTTGAGGCACTGAAAAAGCGCGACCTGGAATGGTCACGTCAGCTGGTCGCCGACGACCGCCTCATCAATGAGAAGCGCTTCCAAATTGAAGCAGAGGTGTTGACCCTTATCGCTACCCAGCAACCCATCGCCAGCGACCTGCGCGTGTTGGCTTCAACCCTTGAGATCGCAGCCGAGTTAGAACGGATGGGCGACTACGCCAAAGGGATTGCCAATATCAGCTTGATGATCGGGGAAGAACCGCTCATTAAGCCCCTGGTCGACATACCGCGTATGGCGGTCAAAGCACGCGAAATGCTACACCGTGCTTTAGATGCCTTTGTGCGCCGTGATATTGAAGCCGCAAATGCTATACCAGCAGAAGATGACGAGGTGGACAATCTCTATAACCAGGTCTATCGTGAGCTGATCACCTTGATTCTGGCCAATACCAAGAACATTGACCAAGCCAATCATCTGCTATGGGCCGCTCACAATTTGGAACGCACGGCGGATCGGGTGACGAACATCTGTGAGCGCACTATTTTCACAGTCACTGGTCAGATGGCTGAGATTGGTAAAGAACACAGCGGTTATCGACTTGGCTGAGTGGGGGTTCCAGTCCCTCCAACTATCATCAGGTCAAGAATCTCAAGATTAGCAACACACAAGTTATCGAATTGCGGTAATGGGAAGCGTGACTGCCCTTCATCCGCCCGATGTGGCCGCCCCCGACGCCATCACGGGTCAGGCACCAATGGGCAGCTAATCCAATGGACTTTTCCCGCCACGTGATGGGTTTATCACTCCCCCTTTCATTTACCAGATCATCTCCGTCGTATCTCATACTGGAGAAACGAAAGGTCTTGCTTCTTGTCACCGTTGACGTTGTCAGGAGAGTTCGCTAAAATATATGTGATAAATGTGATGTAGCGCCCACAGTTTTCAGGAGATATTCCGATGAGGAAGTCTTTGCCTTGGGTTATAGTGGGGGCGTTGCTGATCATGATAGTCAGCGTTTTGGTCATGCGCACTGCCCCTTTTCCCCGTGCGACAACCCCTGTAACACCCACTATGTTGCCGGATGATCGCCGTGAGGAACGGCTGCGCATGGTGGAGAGGCAGGTTCGCGCGCGCGGTGTCACCGACCCGCGTGTGCTTGCCACAATGGAGAAGGTACCACGCCACGAGTTCGTGCCCGCCGATGTACTGGATCAAGCTTACAACGACTATCCACTTCCGATCGGCTACGGGCAGACCATTTCGCAACCTTACATTGTGGCAGTAATGACAGAGCTGCTCAAGCTCAAGCCAGGTGAAAAGGCGCTTGAGATCGGCACTGGCTCCGGCTATCAGGCAGCCATTTTGGCCGAGCTAACCGACAAGGTTTACTCCATCGAGATCATACCCCAGCTGGCTGAACGTGCTCGTGCCACGCTTGATCGACTCGGATATCACTATGTGATAACCCGACAAGGAGATGGCTACTGGGGCTGGCCGGAATACGCCCCCTTCGATGCGATCATCGTCACAGCAGCACCTGACCACGTGCCCCAGCCCCTGCTGGAACAATTAGCAGACGGAGGGCGCATGGTGATCCCTGTTGGGCCACCTGGAGGCTATCAGAGCTTGTGGCTCATCACACGTGAGGGCGACGAATACCACAACTTCAATTGGGGCGGTGTGGCCTTTGTACCTCTGACCCGGCTGGAATAGCAAGACGAGAGAAGGGCATCCACAGCACCAGCCAGGCGGCCAGATAGGCAGCCGTACCAGCGAACATTACGGCACGGAACCCCAAATCGATCGCCAGCATGGGCGCTAACACGGCACTGATGACCGAGATGCTGCCGTTGACGGCCCATACCCATGGCAACAGATGGCGTGCTCCGACACGCACGTGAGCTAAGCCTTGCGGGAAGGGAAGCCCCATCAGCATACCCAGTGGTATCAGCGCCAATCCTCCTAACATGGCACGCGCTGCTAGCGGCAGCCCAATGGTGGCGCCGAAGGCAAGCGACAGCAACGCTGGGTAAGCTAACCCCAGTCCAACCAGCCCTACCATCCCAAGCGTTGCAGGGATACGCATGCTGAGATAGCGGCTGCCCAATCCGGAGGCTAATAGTAGCGCACTGACAGCTGTGGCAAAGGCGTACGCCGGTTGACCGACATACAGGATGAAACGCTGAAGCAAGGGCATTTCGACAAACATGAACCCTAGGCCCAGCAACGAAAAATAAGCAAGGTAACGCAAGGTACCGTCGCTCTTCTCCTTGGCAACGGGCGCGGCGTCAACGCGTAATCCGCGTCGGAGTGCTCCCAGCGGAAGCAGGATGAGCACAGTTGCCAAAATCACCACAAGCACTAACAACAGCACAAACACCAGATAGCCGCTCCCGCCAAAGGGTTGCCAGGTCTTGCCCAAAGCAGCTATGACGGCGGGTGTCTGTTCCCATCGGAAGAAATGGAAGAAAAACGGGCGATCGTCCGTTGGCGGGTCCACTGCATAGGGATAATTGTGGTAAAACTCTACCTCGTCTGCCGCGAACAGCAGACGCACGAATGTCTTGAAGTGGGGCGCGCCGGGGATGACATTGAAACGATTGATGCCTGCCTCAGCCAGCTCCGTATCGCTAAGGCCATCCAACACTGTGAGGTCACGCGTCATCGCCTCCATGTCAGGTGTCCAAATCAGATCGTATTGGCGTTGCACAGCAAATGTTTTGACTGCTTCTAATCCGGAGGGACCTAATGGAGACCTAGATGCAAGGATGAGCGAAGTTTGCATACTGCGTAGAGCGGCAAGATGGGCAGCTGGCTGAGTGATGCCGCTACCTTGCAGCGCCTCAACGACGAGCGCCCATAATCGCAAGCTTTCCGAGGGGGGTAACTGCAACCAGCGCTCTGCTACCAGCATGCCATCTGTTGACAAATGTCCCCACAGCTCCTGGAATGCCTCGACGGTGTAACGATATTCTTCAGCTAAAGCGTATGCCCCCGCTGTCACTGGACGGAAGCTGTCCACAAGGGGCAAAACGACCACATCGTAGGTATGAGTGTCGCGGCGCAGAAAGCTGCGCATATCCTCGAGCACCAGCTGGAGGCGTGCATCATCCACAAAGGAACCACCCCATGTACGGACCGCGTCGGCTGTCGCCGGATTGCTTTGTACCACGGTAACGCGGCGGGCATCGTGGTGCAAAGCAACCAACACGGGCAGCCAACCGCCCGGTTCCACAATGAGCACATCTGCCTGCGGGCGAAGGCGATAGACCAACGCAGTGGGGAGATATTCGGTGAAGGCAGCTGCTTCGGCGGAGGTGCGGTAGATGGGCATCAGGCTCTGACCATCCACCACCACGGCAACCCGTGGCGGCAATGAGCCGTGGAAGGCCATGCTCAACCCCGGCGCCGAATGGATCGACTCACCGCTGACCACATCAACGCGGGAAAACGCATTCCAGGTTTGGGCTATGACCCGCGTGTCCGGAAAGAGGAGCACCTGGCTCAAGGCCTGATAGGGGTTCAGGCGAATGTCAATGATGGGTAGCGGCAACGCTAACGGCACGGCACAGAACAGAGCCAATAACAACGTCGGAGCATAGTAGCATCGCAAGGCATCCCTAGGCTGACGCGCTCCCTGGAACAGCCAAAATGCGACGCAACCGGCAAATGCAGTCACTAGAGCGGCACGCGGTCCGCCCAACAGGGTCAAAGCGACCAGCGCCAACGGTGGACCAACTGCCGAACCCAAGAGGTTCGCTGCGTACAAACGATGAGCATGTTCGGGCCACACCACCAATGCACAGCCGACCGCCAGTCCACTGAAGAAAAAGGGCACGGTTAACACCAAGTATTGCAACGCCAGCCAGCCAATTTGTAGGGGCTCCCGCACAATGCGATACATATCGAAGGGGATGATGTTCACCAACATGTAGCTGGTCGGCACCGAGAGGGCGAATAGGAAAGCAGAGGTCGCCATGTGATGCGTGCCGTCCCCTTTCGGGGGCTTCAAAGAGAGGAACGTTCCGCTGGCACCCCCGCCCAATAGTGCCAAGCTGATCGCCATAAACGCAAAATGGTGCCCCTGGGCCAGCGCAAATAGCCTCGTCAGGATTACTTGGAAAGCCAGCGGCGCCGCTGATAGGACGAACAAGCCTACACAGACTCGCAAAGGGCGCCCCATATAACGAGCTCACAAAGCGCTCTTGTGGAAAAGTATAAAGCCGACATGGCGAGTAATCCCTGATCGACAGCTCAATCTCACGTTATCATATACTCCTCAGGTGGACGACGCAACCGATGATCTCCTATCGTTATCCCCACCATGGTGCACGCACTTGTGCGTGTGTTTTCGCACACAGTGAGCCTTCGTTATAATCATCCCCGGTGTACATCTCTGACGATAGGGTTCTTCATCGTCAGGCACCGATTTTTGGGGAGAACGCTTCAGGAGGATCAAAGCTTGCCTATCATCACCGATCGGGCCGTGTGGCAAGACTTTGTTGCGCGTCATCCCGCCGGGCACTTGTTGCAATCCTGGGCCTGGGGCGAACTTAAGTCGCGCTTTGGCTGGCGCGCTGTGCGCATAGCAGTGATGAATGAGGCAGGCACCCCGTATGCTGGCGCCCAGGTATTGCTGTACTCACTGCCGGGCGGACGTTCTCTCGCGTATATCGCCAAGGGCCCACTGGTGAATTGGCAAGATCCCCCTCAAACCAAGAGCTTGTTCAACGAAATACATCAGCTGTGCCACGTGTGGCGGTGCATATTTCTCAAGATCGAGCCTCCGGTGGAGGATGATGCTGCCATGTGCACAAACATCGCCCAGTACGGCTTCCGGCCTCAAGCGCCCACCGTGCAACCACCGCGCACCATCCTGATCGATCTGAGCGGCCCCGAGGAGGCCATCCTGGCAGCGATGAAACAAAAAACGCGTTATAACATTCGCCTGGCGTCGCGCAGAGGTGTGATGATACACGAAGGGCATGCCGACCACGTGTCCGCGTTCTATCAGCTGCTGGAGGATACCAGCCGGCGCGATCGATTTGCCATTCACCGCCTTGAATACTATCGCACGGCATACGAGCTCTTCGCACCGCATGATGTTGCGCTCCTGCTGGCGAAGGTAGAGGGTGAGGTAGTCGCCGGCCTCATGGTCTTCGCACATAGAACGACAGCATACTATCTATTCGGTGCCTCGAGCAATCGGCATCGAGAGTACATGCCGACCTACTTGCTGCAATGGGAAGCGATGCGCTGGGCACGGGCACGTGGCTGTACCGCGTACGATCTGTGGGGCATTCCAGACGCAGGAGAAGAGACATTGGAAAACAATCTCGCCAGCGCAGATCGCCGCACCGGAGAATTGTGGGGGGTCTATCGCTTCAAACGTGGTTTCGGTGGGCGTGTTGTACGCAGTGTGGGCGCCTTTGACTATGTCTATAGTCCTATGCTCTATCGCCTTTATTGCTGGTGGCAGGCGCTGCGGCGCCGCGCGCATGCAGGATGAGCCCCATGGCAAAGCTCCAGGCAGCATACCAACTCGTGTCAGTTGTGAACCGTGACGAGTGGGACGCAGCCTTGTTGCAGTTGCCCCATTCACACGTGCTTCAGACATGGGATTGGGGGGCGTTTAAGGAACATTGGGGATGGCAAGCCACGCGATGGCTCTGGATGCAGTCTGGTCGGCCGGTGGCGGCAGCGCAGCTGCTGAGGCGCCGCCTGGGGCGTGTGCCTCTCTCGATCATCTATGTTCCCAAGGGTCCCCTACTTGACATTGCCGATTTGTCCTTGTGGGAGGCTGTGCTCTCAGAACTGGAAGCCGAGGCACGTCGAGGTGTGCTCTTCGTGAAGATCGACCCAGACGTGCCGCTCAATGCCGACGAGAGCACTACGACGCCACCGGATGTCACCGCCATCCGAGCTCTGCTACAACGGCGCGGCTGGCGTCTCTCACCCGAGCAGATCCAGTTCAAGAACACGGTACTGCTCGACCTCATGGTGGACGAGGAGACATTGCAAGCGCGGATGAAACCCAAGACGCGCTACAACATCCGCCTCGCCGCGCGGCGCGGTGTCGCGGTGCGCCCAGGGGGGTTGGAGGATTTGGCAACCTTCTATCGTCTCTATCGCATCACTTCTGAGCGCGATGGATTTGTCATCCGACCGTTCGCCTATTATCACGATGTGTGGTCGCAGTTCATCACTGCCGGGCGCGCTTGCCTGCTATTGGCTGAGCTGGAGGGAGAACCTATCGCTGGACTGCTCATGTTCGTCTTCGGACGAACGGCGTGGTATATGTACGGTGCTTCGGAAAACACCCATCGTGAGGTGATGCCTAACCACCTGTTGCAATGGGAAGCAATCCGGCTGGCAAAGCAGCTAGGATGCACCCGTTATGATATGTGGGGAGCACCGGATCGACTGGATGAAAGCGACCCCATGTGGGGTGTCTATCGGTTCAAAGTGGGTTTTGGGGGCCGGACAGTGTATGGTCTGGGAGCCTGCGATTTCACCGCCTTTCCCATAGGATATTATCTCTACACTGTTGTAATGCCGCGTTTATTAGCGTTCATGCGTGCAACTGCCAGGCTCGCTTCGGACCGATAAGGGGACAGGGATTCGTTGCATGCCCGGGCATACCATCGTTACAGCTAGCGGCACCAAAAATAATCCCGTGGACTGCCATAGTCCACGGGAAAAACACTTTAGAGGAGCCTGATGGGCGCAGGTCAGTCCCATCCGCTCATCTCTACGGGACTCTCATGATAGCACAAAATCGCGTCCTTTTGGTTTGAATCCGGTTAGAATTTGGTTAGGATTTGGTTGGAATCTGGGAAGCCAGGATGCTACAAGGGCATGATTTTGCCCCTTCTGACAAGTGTAACGGTTGACTTCGCCCTGGTAATACCTAGAATGCTGTAGAAAATGGTATCCACAACTGACGACGGACCCCACAATCATCAGATGAGCGCACCGACAGCACTGTACTCTCCACTCGCCGCGGGCGGTAACGCTCGCTGCATCGATGGGGGCCTGTTGATCTGTCTTGTCCTCGTGTTGTTTGCCGTCTTGCCGCTACTGACGCACCGGGGTCTTCCCAACACGGCGGACGGGGCTGTGCACTTGATGCGCCAGGCGGAACTCAATCAAGCTTGGAAGGATGGCATCCTCTATCCTCGTTGGGCGCCTGACCTGGCATATGGATATGGCATGCCCCTCTTTCATTATGCGCCACCGCTTCTGTACCAGATGACTCAAGTGTTCCATCTATCGGGGTTGCCCCTCGATGAGGCGATGAAGGGCACCCTGATTGTGATGACACTTCTCTGCAGCGTGGGCAGCTATCTTTTTGTGAGGGACTTGTTCGGCCCACGCGCGGGGGTGCTGGCGGCAGCTATGTACCTGTATACCCCCTATCGCTTGCGTGAGCTCTACATCCAGGGCAATTACGGTCAGTTCTGTGGACTTGCCTTCTATCCTCTCATCTTGTGGGCCTTCTATCGCATCGCCACCAATAGATCGCTGCGCAGCCTCCCGCTGGCGGCATTATCGCTGGCAGGGTTGTTGTTGAGCCATAATATTAGCTTCATGCTGTTCGTTCCACTGTGGATGGGTTATCTGGCTTATCTGCTCATACTCAGTGCGCCGGGTATGCTCGGACGAGGAATGGTGGCAAAACGTTTCGTCTTGGCCGGCATCCTTGGCCTGGGACTCGCCGCGTTTTTCTGGCTGCCCGCTTTTGGAGAACGTGACTACATCCGTCTTGCGGGTATCACCACCGGTTTCTTTGACTTTCGGCGCAACTTTATCAGCCTGGATGAAGTGTTGGCTTTGCCTCGCCCTCTCGATCAGGCTGCCATCAACCCATATTTCCCGCTCAGTCTTGGAGTGTCTCACGCTGTGTTGGCAGGGCTGATGCTGGTAAGCTTGTGCGCTTGTCTATTGGGACGGCTGAGCAACTCCCTAGTTCGTCGGATAACTTCTGGCTTGAAGAGTTCGGTATGCCCCGCGGACTGGCATCTGAGCGGACACATTCTCTACTTTGGCGCTGCCTTGCTGGTATATTGCTTTCTTATGCTGCCCGAATCGCAGACAGTATGGGAGTCGGTCCCCTTGCTTGAACTCGCCGAGTTTCCCTGGCGCATGTTGGGACCAGCGACACTATGCGCTGTAGTGTTGGCTGGCGGATGGGTATACCTATATGAGAAGTGGTTTACCGTTTCTGCTCAGTCACATCGCGCCGGCCGCATCGCACTGGCCATTGGGTTGGCACTGACCATTGCCGCCAACTTGTTTTATCTCTTTCATTCACAGTTCATCGCGTGGGGCACGCCCACCCCCGCCGATGTGGCGGCATACGAGAGACGTTCCAGAGCGATTGGCACGACCAGCACCGGGGAGTTCCTGCCGCGTTGGGCGGAGCGTCATCCTTCTCCTGAAGTGCTGGCGTCATCCCAGGAAAGGGAAGAAATCGCCCTACGTCTTGAACCGGCATCATTGCCAGCAGGTGCCAGCGCCAAGACACGGCAATTTACCGCACATCAAATCCTTTTGCGCGTCAACAGCCCAGTGCACTTCATCGCCACATTTCGGCTGTTGTACTGGCCTGGCTGGCAGGTGTGGATCAGGCAATTGCCCGATGGGGAGTGGCAACAGGTGGATGACATAGAAATCACACGGCCGGATGGGCTGATACGCGTACCACTGCCTTCCGGTGACTACGATGTCTTGCTCCATCTAGAAGAAACACCCCTGCGCCGGTTCAGCACATGGGTGTCACTCCTTGCTGTAATCGCGTGCGTTGGGATTGTCCTGGGAACATGGCTTCGCTCTTCCGCGAAGCAACACGCCTCGATTTCTGCGCTGCCAGATGCAGGTCGCCAGCCTGCCAGTCAGCCATATCCGTTCCGCGAGGCCTTGGTTATATCGTTCGGCCTCCTGGTCTTATTGCTTTTGGTGCGTCCCTTTGAGGGTTGGTTGCGCGTCCACTCCCCACCTGGTACCGTGTTAGGTGCCGAATACACCCGCCAGGCGACCTTCGCCGATCAGGTGCGCTTGCTGGGATATGATCTGCCCTCTTGCACCCAATGGTGGACGCAGCTCCGCTGCATAGCACCGCCAAATGGCGATCTTCCGGAGATCCTTGCCCAGCCAGGCGAAAAGCTACATGCTGTTCTATATTGGCAAGCAACGCGATCCCTCGACCGCGATTACAGTGTGTTTCTTCATCTAAATGGGCCAGATCAGCGCACATACGCGGGAGACGATGAGATTCACCCCGAGGACATCCCCAGTTCCTCATGGCCTCCGACAATGTATGTGCGCAATCCAATGAGCCTCGTGCTGCCTCCGGATGCTCTGCCAGTGCGTTACACACTCCAGACAGGCCTTTATCTTCGGCAAAGCGGGGAACGGCTGCAGGCAGCTGAGTGCAATTGTACCGAATTTCCACTTGCCCATGTCTGGATACTACCTGCTGTTCCGCTCACCGAGCAAGACATACCGCATCTGCTAGAGTATCAGTTGGGCTCAACAATTCAATTGCTCGGTTACGGTCTGGAGGGACCGCCAACTCGCCTGACCCTCTATTGGCGAGCCAAGGACAGGCAGACAACCAGCTATACGGTGTTCATCCATGTGCACGATGCGGAAGGCCGCATGATCGCCCAGGCTGATTCCGTGCCATTGGGTGGTCTGTACCCTACCGATGCATGGTTGCCGGGGCAAATTATCGCCGATACGCACACCCTTTCGCTGCCATCAGGTGCGGACACCTTAAGCGTGGGCCTTTATGAGCTATCGAGCATGCGACGTCTGCCCGTCACAGGTCCGGACGGCCAGCTGGTGACAGATGACGCTATCGTGATCCGAATCTCAGATGCCAAGCATTAGATGCACTCAAACCGTTGTTGTTTTGATACTGTTCCTATTGCTCGCTATCGGTATCACCGACCCATTGTGGCTGCACTTGCACACGGCGGTGCCCAGCGACATTGGCGATCCCTTGCTCAATGCATGGACCCTGGCTTGGGATACCCACGCCTTGCTCAATCAGCCACAACACCTGTTTGATGCCAATATCTTCTTCCCTCTTCCGAATACACTGGCTTACTCGGAGCACCTGTTAGCTACAGCGCTTTTAGCCATGCCGTTGCAGGTCGCTAGTGGTCAGCCGCTACTGGCGTATAACATCACCTTGTTGGTGAGCTTCGCTCTGTGCGGCCTGGGCATGTATTTGCTCTGTTTGCGGTGGACGGGCGGGCGCACAGCAGCTCTCATCGCCGGTCTGGCATATGCTTTTGCGCCGTACAGATTGGCTTCTATCTCTCACCTTCAGCTGCTGACGGTGCAATGGTTGCCATTCAGTGTGCTTGCGCTTGATCAACTGCTCGACCGCATCGGGCAGGGTAGCAAGGGAGCTTCGTTCTCCGAGAGGGAACATGGGAGCACCTGGAAGGCAGTGATGCTGTTCGCGCTATTCACAGTATTGCAGATGCTCTCCAGCTGGTATCTGGCAGTCTTTACAGCTTTAGTTTTGATTCTGTACCTGTTGGCGTGGACCAGGCGATATGGATGGCGGAGGATGTTCCGTGCCCTGCCGTGGTTATTCTCAGGCGGGGTCATCGTGGTATTGGTGGTAATACCTGCAGCTATACCCTATCTCCAGGTGTTGCCCCACTTGGAGGCAACGCGGCCAGCTGAGATGGTGAGTTCGCTCGGCGCCCGCCCCAGCGATTTTCTGGCTGCAGCACCATGGATGCGCTTGGCCGGACCTCTGAGTGAAAAGTATCGCCAACGCCCCGGTTTCACCGAAGAGCATATGCTTTACCCCGGATTGCTTGTGGCACTTTTGGCTCTTGTATCGGTCTTTCTGCTTGCGTATGGTGCGATCACCCAAAAAAGGTATCTTGTCACCCACTGGCGTGTGGGATTATTCATACTCATGCTGGTCATTGCATTGCTGCTCACAGTGGATGGCCCCTATCGTGAGCTGGCATACTTGCTGCCCTCATTGCGGGTGATCCGGGTACCTGCACGTTGGATGGTCGTGGCGACATTCGCCATGGCCGGCCTGGTTGGTTACACTCTTGCTCAGCTGCAAGAATATCGAAAAAGCTGGCTATGTTTACTGTGGAATATGGTTCGGTGCCCTGTGCCTCAAACCATCTCCTCCGCGTCCTGTGCGAGGGTTTTCACCCTTGCCGGTCATACACTGCGCTATGTTATACCTACTCTCATCGCAATCGGGATCTACGCTGAATCGTTTGCAGCACCTCTGCCGCTGGCATATGTCGGCACTGCGGAAGAGATGTCCCCCGTTTATCGAGCACTCGGGCGCTTCATACTCAGTGGGGAGGAGTGGCGTGGTGCCGTGCTGGAACTGCCCATGTATGTCGCCCCTGCACCGGAATACCCCGAGGCAAAGCGCATGTTGGCCAGCCACCTGGGATGGTGGCCGCTGGTCAATGGTTATAGCGGTCTCACCCCGACACGTCAGATGGAATTAGGGATGCGCCTTGCCGCATTTCCATCCGCAGAAGCCATCGCGGCCGTGCGCGAGCTGGGCCGCCTTGGGGTGCGTTATCTCGTCATTCATACCACCGAGGCGCCCTTCGACCATTCCCGCTGGCTGGCGACAGAGCGCTATGTTGTCGAACGGACTACCACCCTATTCCCCCTGGGCGATTTTGCTCATGATATCCTATACCTTATTAATCCTCATGGTGATTCTCTAATCGGTGATCTGGATCGCATCCAAGACCCCTTCTGGAGGAAGCGCTTGCCAGTACGGCTGAACGCTGCGTTCGATGCGGAAGGAGCTACGCTCCATCTCCTGGCCTACCGACTGGATGAAGTGCCTCCCGAGGCAACCCCACAAGCTCCTTGGGCGCACGCCATGCGTCTGACCCTCTACTGGCAGGCACCTCGGACACCTACCAAGTCGTACACGGTATTCGTGCATGCCCTTGACAGAACAGGTGTACTGGTCGGTCAGGCGGATGGACTTCCCGTTGGGAGCCAGTACCCTACTAACCTATGGTATCCGGGTGAGATCGTGCAGGACAGCAGACTGGTGCCGGGGGACTACGCGTTGCGGATAGGACTATACGATGCAGCGACCGATCAACGCCTGCCTGCCTTCGGTGCGGATGGGAAACGGTTAGAGCATGATTCTGTGTTCATCTTGATCGGGGCACGATAATCTTTTCCTAATGTTCTGACACCCATTTTCAGCTTTTTTGTGCCCGGATGCGCATCGCTATGGCCAGCGCGCTCCCCCAGACGATCCAAGCCACCGCGCTGATCCAGGCACCAATACGTAGCGAGACAGGTTGATAACGGAATTCCACCCGATGCTCCCCCGGCTTTACAGGCACGGCACGGAACATCAGATTCGCGCGCAGTATGGGTGCCGGCTGACCGTCCACAGTTGCCTCCCAGCCCGGGTAGAAGGTGTCAAATAGTACCAGGTAGCCAGGCGCGTCGGTTGAAACGACGACAGAGATCTCCTCTGGTTCATAGCGCGTAAGGATCGCCTCGCCCCTCCCCACAGCATTAACCGCTTCACCCTCGCTCAACAAAACCAGCTGCGCCGGGTCGAAAGCTGGATCCCGCATGTGGGCGAGCATTTGTTCAATCTCGGGGATCACCTCCGCCCGATGGACTACGATCGCGCGCGGCAGAACGTCGAGGTTTTCGTAGATCTTCACATCGCCTGAATGCACCAACCGGTAACGTCCTTCCGTGGAGAGCGTCAACTGTTGTCCTGTGCGCGTGCGCAGGTCCACCAAGCTCAATCCCCGCAGCACAAACTCTCCTTCTGGTAGTGTTGCCTCAACCGTCAAGTCTGCCAGATAATGGGGCTCTGGCAGAGAAATCACAGCAATGTAATCGCTGCCATTCGGATCGTCGCGCCAGGTGTGTCCAATGCGCGCCTGTCGGTGTATCACCCCCGCTCCGTAGTGTCCTTCGCTGGTATCGCGCCCCGCCAACAGCTCAAACGTTTGACGCCAGCCTGCCTCATCCCTGACATGGAGGCGCGCCACGAGGGTGTCATCAGGAAGCCCCGTAGCGCCCTCCAGATGCGAGACGACACCCAACGCAGTGGCCGGAAAGCGGGGCAGGGTGGTCGGTTGTGCCGCAGAAATGCCCTTTGGACTGAGTCGGGCGCTGAATTGCAGATCGTAATAGATGCCATCAATCCATACATCATAGACTTTGTCGGTGATCACGTACTTGACGCCCAACAGGGATAACAACCGGCCAGGGGGCATGTCACGCAGGTTCTCACGCAATCGTCCATCCAGCGCAAGACGGTCATCCGGTAACAGCAACCTCTGGAGGGTCAGAAAATCGCGCAGAGGAAGCAATCCCCCGTCATAGCCATCCACACTGTAAAGCCCATATAAGAGGGGCAGATTATAGAAGAGCACCTCCTTTTGCTTCGCTGCTACCACGTAATCGTAAACGGAGCGCTCCGGCAGCTGGTCACCCAACATCGCGCGCATCTCGGCCAGGTCACCCGGGTCATATACAATACCTGACAAGCTGAGGAAACGATGGACACCGGGATCTGTCTTCAAATGCGCAATGGACGGTCGTAACAGAGTGTATGCTTCCGGCGCAGTGGGATGATTGTGGCGGAGGGACTGGCCGGACAGAAACAATTCTCCAACCAAGATGGCAGTCAGCACCGTGGGTGCCCATGCAATCGGTCCCTTTCTTTTTTTTCCTTTGTCCTGCATACGCCTGGCAACCCACTCCAAACCGATACCGATCAGCACCGCCATCCCCCAGGCATACCATGCCATCCATCTGACCGGAGCTCGAAAGGCATTGAAACCAGGTATTAGATAATAAAGCACGTAATAAAGCGGGTTGGCACGTCCCAACGCCAAGAACAGGCCACCTGCTGCGAGGAGAGTGAGCGAACGCACCGCTGCTGACCAGTGCGCTAACCCGGAACCATGTTTGTCAGCCACATCGCCTTCCAAGCCAGCTTGTCTTGCAGGACTACTCAGCCTGTGACGCCATCCCTGCCATCCGGCGATGATCGCCAGACCCAGCCCAACGAGGCCGACATAGGCCACATACTCCCCATATGCTTCTCCGAATATCTGGGCTAAGTCCGTACCATAGGGCGGTAATAGCGTATGACGCAGCAACCATGGATTCAGGCTGAAAGAAGTGGCTTCTCGATAGCTGAGTCCGTCGCTGCGCACCGACAGACGAGCAAGCTCCCAGGTAGGCAAGAGCTGCACCGCAGTCATGAGCACCGCCATAGCCGCTGCCAGCGCCAAGCTCAACACACCATCTAGCCGATATCGTCGCACTCGAGATAGAACCCCGCCCGCCCGGGTAAGAT